>NZ_JBEZKG010000001.1:0-193291 GCF_040651535.1 Streptomyces sp. NPDC048420 | reverse complement strand
CGGGCACCGGGCACCGGGCACCGGGCACCGGGCACCGGGCACCGGGCACCGGGCACCGGGCACCGGGCACCGGGCACCGGGCACCGGGCACCGGGCACCGGGGAACGCTACCCCCTGCGCTTGGGCTTGCCTCGTCGGGCGCCTGCGCTTTTGGAGCCGCCAGAAGCGCCGCGGGACCCCTTGGGGGCGCCGGACGATCCGCGGACCGTGCCCTTCCCGGCGGCCGCCGGCTTGCGGCCGCCGCCCCTCTCGGATCTCTGTTTGCGCTCCGGTTCCGGCTGGGTGCGGCCCCGCGAGCTGTTCACCGTCCGGCCCCGCACGATCCCGATGAAGTCCTCGACCATGTCCGTCGTCGCGTCCTCGCGCCAGGAGAGGGCCACGGCGGACTCAGGGGCGTCGGTGACCGGGCGGTAGGTGAGGTCGCGCCGGTGATGGAGGCGGGCCAGGGACTGGGGGACGACGAGAAGGCCGATGTTGGCGGCGACCAGCTCGATGGCGTCCGCAGTGGTGGCGGGGCGCTCGAAGGCCGGTTCGCCGGGCGGCCGTTCCCAGCCGATGACGTCGTCGAGGGGATGGAGGACGACCTCGTCGGCCAGGTCCTCCAGGGTCACTTCCTCGGCCGCGGTCACCACGTGGTCCTTGGGGACCACGACGACCGTCGTCTCGGTGTAGAGGGGGATCGCGCTGAAGACCGTACGGTCGACCGGGAGCCGTACGAAGCCGGCGTCCGCGCCCCCGTCGCGCAACAGGTCGGAGGCCTCGGCGGCGGAAACCTGGAGGAGCTCCAGGGGGATGTCCGGCAGGCGCTCGTTCCAGATCCGCACCCACTTGGCGGGCGTCACCCCGGGGACGTACGCGAGCCGGAAGGAGGGGGATGCTGGCGAGTCTGTCACGCGGCAAGGTTACCCACTGTGGTCGGAGGTCTCGTGCGCGGCCGATAGTCTTGAGTACATGAAGTCGCACCAGACCGCCCAGACGATGAAGCCCGCGACCGCGGCGAAGAAGCTGGGTGTGTACCTCCCTGCCACCCCCGCGGAGTTCCAGGAGGGCGTGGTCTCGCGCGCCGAGCTGAACGAACTGCAGGCCAACCCGCCCCAGTGGCTGCAGGATCTGCGCCGCACCGGCCCGCACCCCCGCCCGGTGGTCGCCGCCCGGCTGGGTGTCTCCATCGCGGGTCTCGCGCGCGGCGGGGTCACCGAGGCCCTGACCACCGAGCAGATCGAGGCGCTGCGGGAGGAGCGGCCCGAGTGGCTGGAGAAGGAGCGCGCCACGCAGGCGGAGGTCCGCAAGGAGACGGCCCGTATCAAGGAGAAGAAGCAGGGCCAGGAGTCCTGACCCGCACCTGAAAACTCCGGTGCGCAGAGTCGAACACCTCTGCGACCATTCCGGCATGGTCCACCGTCTGGAACGCCTGGTCATCCGGCACACCCTTCGCCTCCCCTCCCCCGCGGGCCCCGCCGGGGAGGGCGACGTCGCCGCACGGCAGTTCGACGCCGCGCTGATGTCCGTCGGCTTCAAGCTGTCGGCCGACGCGCTGAGGCACCTGTCCGGGCTGTCCGAGGGCACGGTCGTCGACACCGCCGTGCGCACCCTGGACACGGTGCGCGAGTTGGTCGGCGACCACGTGCGGCACAACGTCTACTTCAAGGACTTCCCGGCGAACGTCCCGGACACCTTCGAGTTCTGGATGCGGTGCGTGACCGAGGCGCTGGAGGACCGCAAGGCCCGCCCCGGCATCGTCGCCCAGCTCCGCACCGGCGTGATCAACCTGCTCACGCTGCCGTCGTACGGCAACTACCGGCACACGTACGAGGAGATGCTCGCCGCCCATGACGAGCTGACCGCCGCGCTCGGCGACCGGCTGACCGTCCTGCACCTGGGCGACGCCCTGGACGACGAGGTCACCGCGCTGTACCTGGCGCTGGCCGGCAGCACCACGCCGCTCGGCGAGGAGCACCTGGCCGACCTCAAGGTGCTCGCCGAGCACTGCGCGGACGGCCCTCAGCCGGAGACGATCCCGGTGCGGGAGATCCGTGCCGTCGTCAACGAGGCCCGGCTGAAGGCCGGTTCGGGTCTGCTCCTCGACACCGTCACCGATGTGCTGCGGCTGGCCTGCGCGTTGTCGGGCGGGGACGTGTCCCTGCGGGAGCGGACCCGGTTCCGTGCGCTGTCGCGGCCGGTACGCCGGGCCCTGCTCGCGGGGCTGGACTCGGTCGTCGCGGCGGCCCCGGCGAAGCTCGCCGACGTCCTCCCGCACCGCGAGGCCTTCAAGCGGCTCGGCGAGCGGCTGCACCCGCACGAGTACCCGCGGTGGCCGCACGCCGCCGAGGTGTTCGCCGTCGCCCGGGGCGAGAAGAAGGCGTACACCTTCGACGCCCGCATCGAGGCCCTGCTCGGCGCGGACGACGTCACCGGGGCGGCGGAACTGCTCAGGTCCGCGCCCGGCAGGCTGTTCCGCGCGCTGGACCGGCTGCTGCGCACCGCCGCCACACAGGAGGAGCGGGACGCCGTCGCGGCCGTCGCCGAGGAGGTCGCACCGGAGGTCTCCGGGCGGGTCGTGCTGTCGGTGCGTGAGTTCCTGCACAACCGGGCCGAAGAGACCGGCAGGCGGCGGGTGTTCATCAACCGTGCCGGTCGCGCGCATGTCGCCGACGACGCGCGTGCGGCCGTACCGGAGGCCGACCGCAAGCGTCTGGTCGCCGCGCTCGACGCGGAGATCGGCCGCCGACTCCCGGCCCCTGAGCGGCTGTTGGTCGACCCGGACGTGCTCGACGTGGCGCTTCCGCTCAGCGGGCGGGCGACCGCCGCCGGGCTCGGTGTGCTGCCGCGCGGCTCAGTCTCGCCGGTCGAAGGGGAACTGCTGCGGTTCTTCGTGTACTGGAAGCAGAAGCAGCGCGTCACGGACTACGACCTGTCGGCGGTGCTGCTGGACGCCGAGTACAACACGGTGTCGTCGCTGTCGTACACCAATCTCACCGAGGTGGAGGGCGAGCACTCCGGCGACATCACCGATGCACCCGACGGCGCTTCGGAGTTCATCAATCTGCGGCTCGGTGCGGTGCGGGGCACGTACATCGTCCCGGAGGTCCTCATCTACTCCGGGGAGAGGTTCGAGGAGGCCGAGGAGTCGTTCTTCGGGTTCATGCTGCGCGAGGCCGAGCAGAAGGGGCGGCCCTTCGAACCGCGGACCGTGCGGATGAAGTCGGAGCTGCGGGGTCCTGGCCGGGTGGCGCTGCCGCTGGCGTTCCTGCGTACGGAGGACGGGAGTTGGCACGCCAAGTGGCTGCACCTGTACCTGAAGGGGCACCCGGCGTACAACCGCGTCGAGGACAACCAGGTGTCGGTGGCGACGCTGCTGCGCGGCATCGTCGAGCGCGAGCAGCTGACGGTGAGGTATCTGACCGAGCTGATGGCGAACAGCGGTACGGACGTGGCGACTTGGGACGCCGGGTCGGTCCCGGACGGGCCCGTGACCTACATCGGCCTGGAGCGGCCCGAGGGGCTGCACCCGGACTCGGTGGTCATCACCCCGGAAAATCTGCGCGACTTGATCCCCGCGTGACTGTTAGCGTTCGTCTTGGCGAGGCCATGGAAGGGCTTCCTTCTCATCACGCGATGAGCCCCCATGGGGCTTGGATTTCAGCCCTTCCGCTCTCCTCGCCCTCGATGTGACGCTGACAGCGAGGCCATGAAGGGGCTTCCTTCTATCCGGTTTCAAAACCGGGCTCCCTATTGCTCCAGCCCTTTCGCTTTCCTCGCCCTCGACGTCGCACCGGGCGGCACAGCCGCGGGTCACCGTGGCCGTGCCGTCCGTGATGTCATCCGCCAGGCGGCCCGGACCGGTCTCACCGTTCCAGGGCCGCCTTCGCCGTGCTCAGCGCCTGCTGCGCGTAGCCCCGGCCGAACAGCACGGCGTGCACCAGCAGCGGGAAGAGCTGGTGCAGCCCGATGCGGTCGGCCCAGCCGTCGGCGAGGGGTGCCGCCCGCTCGTAGCCCCGCAGCACCTCGTCCAGGTACGGGCAACCGAAGAGGTGGAGCATCGCGAGGTCGGTCTCGCGATGGCCGCCGTGCGCGGCCGGGTCGATCAGCCAGGCGTGACCGTCGGCACCCCAGCGCACGTTGCCGTTCCACAGGTCGCCGTGGAGTCGGGCGGGCGGTTCGGCGGGGCCCGCGAGATCGGGCAGGAGCTCGCAGAGCCGTTCGATCACCGGCACCTCGCCGGCAGCGATCGTGCCCTCGTCGACCGCGAGCCGCAGATAGGGCAGCACCCGGTGCTCGGCGTACCACTCCGCCCAGTCGGCGCCCTCGATGTTCCGCATCGGCGCCCGCCCGATGTACGCCTCCCGTGGCCCCCCGGGCGGCCCGGCGCCGAAGGCGGGCGCTCCGGCGAGGTGCAGCCCGGCCAGCGCCCGGCCCAGCTCGGCCGCCGCGTCCCGGCTCGGGCGCCCCCGTGGGACCAGGTCGGTCACCAGCCACTGGGCGTCCGGGCCGTACACCGTCGGCACCCGGACCGACCCGGCCTCGGCCAGCCAGCGCAGCCCCGCCGCCTCCGCCCTCGCCGCCTCCAGGGAGTCGGCGCGCTTGACCATCACCGCCCGGCCGTCGTCGAGGGTGACCTCGGCCAGCGCGCCGGACAGCGGGCGCTCCCCGGTCGCCGTACGGCCGGTGAGCCGCGTCGCCGCCGCACCCGGGTCCTCACTGTCGTCGAACACCCGTGCCTCCCTGCTCAACCACACCCTCCGCGTTCCCGGGGGCTTGTGCATAGCCTCTGTGAAATCTCCCCGTTATGTCTTGACATACGGAAGAAACGATCCGTAGCTTGGCCGATCATTTAGATTCGTGAAGCGGGTTCACGGATATGAACGGAGAGTGTCCATGGGCGATCGCCGACGACGACGCCGCCTGGCCGCGGCGGCCACCGTCGCGGGATTGATGTTCGGGACGGCCGCCTGTGGCTCCGACTCCGGCAGCGCGGGCAGCAGCGATCCGAACACGCTGGAGGTCTGGACCCGGAGCAATCCGGACGCGGCCGCCACCTACGACCGGGTCTTCGCCGCCTTCACCAAGAAGACCGGTATCAAGATCGACTACCAGCCGGTCATCAACTTCGACCAGCAGCTCCAGAGCCGGGCGTCCACCAAGGACCTGCCGGACGTCATGATCAACGACACGGCGTTGATGGGCAGTTACCAGAGCCAGGGGCTGCTCAAGCCGATCGACCCCGCCTCGATCGCGGGCGGCGACCAGATCACCGAGAAGTCCTGGTCCTCCACGGTCGGCATCGACGGGAAGCACTACGGCATCCCGTACTCCCGTCAGGCCCAGACGCTGATGATCCGGACGGACTGGCTGAAGAAGCTCGGCCTGAAGGCGCCGACGACCTGGCAGGAGATGCTCTCCGTCGCCAAGGCCTTCGCCACCGAGGACCCGGACGGCGACGGCAAGGCCGACACCTACGGCATCGTCGCGCCGGCCAGCGCCCAGAACGGCTACGCCGCCTGGTGGGGCGCGAGCTTCCTGTGGCAGGGCGGCGCGCAGATCATCAAGCCGACCGGCAACGGCAAGTACACCCCGGCCATGGACTCGGCCGCCGCGGTGAACGCCGTGACCTGGATGAAGGACAACCTCTTCTGCGGCAAGAAGGGTGTCGTCCAGCCCGGCGCGATCACCGCCATCACGTCCACGGCCACCAACTTCCAGGACGGCAACGCCGGGATGTACCTGACCGGGCCGTACAACATCACCACGTTCGACGCCACGCCCGGCAAGGCCAAGTACGAGGTCGTCCCCGCCCCCGCGGGTCCGGCGGGCGGCGATGTGCTGGCCGACGGCGAGAACGTCTACCTCGGCGCCAAGACCGGCAAGGACAGGCAGGAGCTGGCGCTGGCCTCCTTCCTGGTCTCGCCCGAGGGCCAGAGGATCGCCATGACCAGCGTCGACGGCCACCAGCCCGTCGTCCGCATCCCGGTCAACTCCACGCTGGACGCGGCGAAGGTCAGGAACGACGCCCGCTGGAGTGTCGTACAGAGGGCCTACGAGGACGCGTCCGAGCAGTTCCCGAACGCGCCGGACTTCGCCCCGATCAAGCAGGACACCGCCGACGCGCTGAACTCGATCTTCACGTACTGCGGCGGTGACGTCCGTTCGCAGCTGGGGGAGCTGAACGACACCCTCGCCGGTGACCTCAAGGACCAGGACCTGCTGAAATGACCGCTACCGTCCCCGCCCCCGCAGCTCGCAGGGCCGTCAACAAGAGGGCCGTCGTCCCCTGGCTCTTCCTGGCCCCGGGTCTGCTGCTCGCGCTCGTCTTCAAGTTCTGGCCGATGGCCAAGGGCATCTGGCTCAGCTTCTTCGACGTGCGGCCGTTCCTCGGCGACAAGTGGATCGGCCTCGACAACTACACGAGGGTCCTGACCGACCACCGCTTCCAGGACGCCATCGGGCACACCCTGATCCTGGGCATAGGCCAGTCGGTCGGCGCGATCCTGCTCGGGTTCGCCCTCGCACTGCTCCTCGAAGGCCAGGCCCGCTCGCTGAAGTTCCTGCGCACCGCGGTCTTCCTGCCCGCCGTCACGGCCACCGCGGTCGTCGGCGAGCTGTGGCGGCTGATGTACTACCCGACCTCCGACGGCCTGATCAACAGCGGCCTGCACTTCTTCGGCCTCGGGACCGTCCAGTTCCTCGACAACCCGAACATCGCGCTCTACTCGACGATGGTGATGGGCATCTGGATCTGGGCCCCGTACAACATGGTGATCTTCCTCGCCGGTCTCGCGGGTGTGGACCGCTCGCTGTACGAGGCGGCGGCGATGGACGGTGTGTCGCTGTGGCAGCGGCTGCGGTACGTCACGCTCCCCGCGATCCGTCCGGCACTCATGATCGTGCTCACCCTCGCCACCATCCGTGGTCTGCGCGTGTTCACCGAGGTCTACGTCCTCACCGGCGGCGGTCCCGCCGGGTCCACCGACGTGTGGATGACCCGCGCCTACACCCTGGGCTTCACCCGCAACGACATCGGCGGCGCCTCGGCGGCCTCGGTCGTGCTGCTGTGCGTGACGCTCCTGCTCACCGTCATGGTCAATTACCTGCGCAAGAGGGGAGAAGCGCGATGAGCGCCCCCGTCATCGACCCCGTCCGGCCGGCGGCCGACACCCCGGCCGGGCGGAGCACCAAGGCCCAGCGGACCACCCCGGCCCGCTTCGACACCGCTCTCGGCTGGAACGACAGGCCCGGAGTCGCCTGGAGCCTGAGGATCCTGCTCTGTGTGATCGCCCTCGCGGTGTTCGCGGCGCCGTTCCTGACGATCTTCTCGGGCGCCTTCTCCACCAACCCCAGCGGCTCCTCGCTGTCCTTCCTACCGCACGACAGCACGCTGTCGAACTTCACGGTGGCGGGCGAGCGCGGCATCTGGGACTACCTCGGCAACTCGCTCGTCATCGCGGGCGGCGGGCTGCTGCTCCAGCTGGTGGTGTGCACCCTCGCGGCGTACGCGCTGGCGCGGCACCGGTTCCGCGGCCAGGCGCTGATCATGATGCTGTTCATGATGACGCTGATGCTGCCCGAGGAGGTCATCGCGATCCCCCTGTCCCTGGTCCTCGGTGACGTCCCGGTGGTCCACCTCGACCTCAAGGGCACGGTGTGGGGCGTCATCCTGCCGCTGGGCGCCTGGGGCTTCTCGGTGATGATGCTGACCGAGTTCATGCGGGACATCCCCGGGGAGATAGAGGAGGCGGCCCGCCTCGACGGCGTCGGTGAACTGCGGATGCTGTGGCAGATCATCCTGCCGCTGTGCAAGCCCGCGCTCGGCGTGGCGGGGGTCCTCGGCTTCATCATGATCTGGGACCAGTACCTGCTGCCCCTGATCGCCTCCAAGGACCCCACCGACTACACGGTCACCGTCGCCCTGTCCATCCTGCGCACCGACCCCGAGGTCGGCTCCGGGGTGGTCCTGGCCGGTGCGGTCATCGCCCTGATCCCCAGCCTGATCGTCTACCTGCTCCTCCAGCGCTCCCTGGTCACCGGCATCGCCGCCGGCGCCACGAAGGGCTAGACATGGCCTCGGGTTCACGTCGAATCGCGGGTTCCGGCAGGCGCCCCCCGCTCCCGGTGTCGCCCGTCGCGGAACGGCTGCTGTCCTGGCCTCCCCCGCCCTGCGGCTGCGCCCGTGCCCATCACCCCCGCTCACCCGCGCCGATGAGCCACCGCTGATTTCCTCCGACCTGATCCGCCGGACAGGCCCGACCAACCCCCCACGTTTGAGGGAGACATGAAGTTCCAAGGAGTGCTGTTCTTCCCGGTGACGCCGTTCGCCGCGGACGGCTCGCTGGACGAGGAACGGCTCGCCCAGCACATCGAGAGCGGCGTCGCGGCCGGTGCGGGCGGCGTGTTCGTCGCCTGCGGCACCGGTGAGTTCCACGCGCTGACGTCCGACGAGATCGAGCGGGCCACCCGGGTCGCAGTCGAGACGACCGCGGGCCGGGTGCCCGTCCTGGCCGCGGCCGGTGGCCCCACCCCCGTCGCCCGCGACCAGGCCGCGCGTGTGGCCCGCGCGGGCGCCGACGGCATCCTGCTGCTCCCGCCGTACCTGGTGACGGCCCCGCAGCAGGGTCTGGTGCGCTACGTCCAGGAGGTCACCGCCGCGAGCGACCTCCCCGTGATCTTCTACCAGCGCGGCACCGCCCGCCTCACCGCGGAAACGGCCGCCGAGATCGCCGCACTGCCCAAGGTCGTCGGCCTCAAGGACGGCCTCGGCGACATCGAGCGCATGCACCGGATCGTGCGCGCGGTGCGGGCCGTACCCGGCACGGAGGACTTCCAGTTCTTCAACGGCCTCCCGACGGCGGAGATGACCGCGCCCGCCTACCAGGGCATCGGCGTCTCCCTGTACTCCTCCGCCGTGTTCGCCTTCGCGCCCGAGATCGCGCTCGCCTTCCACGGGGCGCTCGCCGCGGGCGACCGACCGCTGGTCGACACGCTCCTCGACGAGTTCTACGGCCCCCTCGTCCAGCTCCGCGACGAGGTACCGGGGTACGCCGTGGCGCTCGTCAAGTCCGGAGTGGCCCTGCGTGGCCTGGACGTGGGTGGCGTACGGGCGCCCCTGGTCGACCCGACCCCGGAGCACATCACGCGGCTGTCCCAGCTCATCGACCACGGCCTGGAGGTGGTCGGCGCATGAGCGACCCGACCCGGATCAAGGAGCTGATCGTCACCCCGATCGCCTTCCGCGACCCGCCCCTGCTCAACTCCAACGGCGTGCACGAGCCCCTCGCCCTGCGGATCATCCTCCAACTCGTCCTGGAGGACGGCACGGTGGGTCTCGGCGAGTCCCCCGGCGGGGTGGCCCGCCTGGAACGACTCGAGGCCGCGGCGAAGGTCGTCGTCGGCATGGACGTCTTCGACACGACGGCCCTCTCGGCCGCGATCGACGCCGCCCTGCTGCCCACCGTGCCGTCGAGTCACGAGCGCGGCTGGACCACCTCCGCCGTCGAGGTGGCCTGCCTGGACGCGCAGGGCAAGCTGCTCGACCGTCCGGTCAGCGACCTGCTCGGCGGGACGGTCCGGGACTCGGTGCCGTTCGCGGCGTACCTCTTCTACAAGTGGGCCGAGCATCCTGCCCTCGACGGCCGCGCCGCCGTCGGCGACGAGTGGGGCGAGGCCCTGGACCCGGCCGGCATCGTGGAGCAGGCCCGGCTGATGCAACAGCGGTACGGGTTCAGGTCGTTCAAGCTGAAGGGCGGTGTCTTCCCGCCCGACGAGGAGATCGCCGCGATCAGGGCGCTCGCGGAGGCCTTCCCTGGACAGCCGCTGCGCCTGGACCCCAACACGGCCTGGACGGTGGAGACGTCGAAGTACGTGGCCCGCGAACTCGACGGTGTCCTGGAGTACTTGGAGGACCCGACCAAAGGCATCGAGGGCATGGCCGCGGTGGCGAAGGACGCGCCGATGCCGCTGGGCACCAACATGTGCGTGATCGCCTGGGAGCACCTGAAGCCGGCCATCGAGCAGGACGCGATCCAGGTCCTGCTGACGGACCATCACTACTGGGGCGGTCTGCGCCGCACCCGTGAACTGGCCTCGGTCTGCGAGGCGTTCGGGCTCGCCCTGTCGATGCACTCCAACTCGCACCTGGGCATCAGCCTCGCCGCCATGACCCATGTGGCCGCGGCGATCCCGAACCTCGACCACTCGTGCGACACCCACTACCCGTGGAACCACGCCGACGACGTGATCCGCCCGGGTGTCCTGGAGTTCCGCGACGGAGAGGTCAAGGTGCCGACCGGGCCCGGGCTCGGTGTGGAGCTCGACCACGACGCCCTGGAGCGGCTGCACCGCCTCTATGTCGACTCCGGGGTACGCAGCCGGGACGACACCGGGTACATGCAGCGGTTCCAGCCCGACTACGAACTCAGGCTCCCCCGTTGGTGACAGGACCCCCATGAGACAAGGCGCCCGGTGAACCCGGGCGCCTTGTCTTTTCCGACCCCTTGGGAGCGGGCCCACGTACGGCGGACACTGGTCCGAGTCACCTCCCACCGGCACCACGGTCGATTCGTCCCACGGCCTGAAAGGACCGGAGGCATGACCACGGAAACCCTGCGCACCGAAACCCTGTCCGCGCCCTACCCGGCGAGCCTCACGGCCCGGCTCGATCCCGGCCTCTCCCGCTGGCTGTGGCTGGTGAAGTGGCTGCTCGTACTCCCCCACTTCCTCGTCCTGGCCGTCCTGTGGGTGGGCTTCGCGGCGGTGAGCGTGGTGGCGTTCTTCGCGATCCTCGTCACCGGCCGCTACCCGCGCCCCCTGTTCGACTTCGCCGTAGGCGTGCTGCGCTGGGACTGGCGGGTCGCCTACTACGCCTACGCCGCTCTCGGCACCGACCGCTACCCGCCGTTCTCCCTGGCCGACGCCCCCGACTATCCCCCCCCGTTGGGACGTCGCCTACCCCGAGCACCTTTCCCGCGGACTGGTTCTGGTGAAGTGGTGGCTGCTGGCCGTGCCCCACTTCCTCGTCCTCGGACTGGCAGGCGGCATCCGCGCGCTCATCGGCCTGCTGACCTTCTTCGCGGGCGTCTCCCTGCTCTTCACCGGCCACTACCCGGGCGGCATCTGGGACCTGGTGGTCGGCCTCAACCGCTGGGCCATGCGGGTGTCGGCCTACACCTCCCTGCTGACCGACGAGTACCCGCCGTTCCGGCTCGACCAGGCGGGGCCGAGCCGGTGCCCCAGCCCTGAGCCCGTGACCGGTGCTGTTTCGCTCACCCTCCCTTGAGGCAGTGGCTCACGGGCAGATCCGCCATGAGCTGCTGCCACCGGGGGCCGTCCGGCGCGCGGGTCAGCCGGCACACCTCGGCCGCGCGGGCGCGTACGTCGGGATTCCACAGCCGTACGCTGCCGTCGATGCCGCTGCTGGCGAGCGTCCGCCCGTCGGGGGCGAACGTCACGCCCCACACCGCGCTGGTGTGACCGGTGAGGGTGGCCAGCGCACTCCGCTCCCGCACGTCCCACAGCCGTACGGTGCGGTCGTTGCCGCTGCTGGCCAGTGTCCGCCCGTCCGGGGCGAAGGCGAGTCCGCGGGCGGAGCCGGTGTGCCCGGTCAGGGTGGCCAGCGCCCGGTGCCGGTTGTGGTCCCACAGCCGTACGCTGCCGTCGTTGCCGCTGCTGGCCAGCGTCCGCCCGTCCGGGGCGAACGCCACGGCGCGTACGGCGCCGGTGTGGCCGGTGAGGGTGGCGAGGGGCAGCCGTCGGGAGACGTCCCACAGCCGCACGGTCAGGTCGTCGCTCGCGCTCGCGAGGGTACGGCCGTCGCTGCTGAACGCGACCGCGTTCACGAAGTCCGTGTGTCCGGTGAAGGTGGTCAGCAGCCGCCCACCGGGCACGTCCCACAACCGGACGGTGCCGTCCAGACCGGCGGACGCCAGTGTCCGGCCGTCGGGGGCGAACGCCACGGAGAACACCGCACCCGTATGCCCTCGCAGCACGGCGAGCGAGCGACGCCCGGCCACGTCCCACAACCGCAGCGCGCCGCCGGAGCCCGCCGAGGCCAGCGTCCGGCCGTCCGGGGCGAACGCCACCGAGAACACCGCACCCGTGTGTCCCCGCAGCACGGTGAGCGACCGACGCCCGGCCACGTCCCACAGCCGCACGGTGTGATCCGCGTCGGCGGTGGCCAGCATGCGCCCGTCCGGGCTGTACGCGGCTTGCCAGACCTCCGTGAACGGGCGTGCCGTCAGCGCCGAGCGGCTCAGGTCCCAGAGCACGACCGACTCGTCGAACCCCGCCGTGGCCAGCGTGCCCGCGGGGCTCACCGCGACGCCGAGAACGTAGTCGGTGTGCCCCGAGAGCGTGGTCGTGATCCGGTGGCTGCGGACGTCCCACAGGCGCACCGCCCCGTCGCCGCCGGCGCCGATCACCGTGGTGGAGTCGGGGGTGAAGGAGACGGCGTTCACGTCGTCGCTGGTGCCCGTGAGAGTGGCGGTGGCCCGGAGCCGGGTCCTGTCCCACATGCGCACGACGCGGTCGGCGCCGCCCGAGGCGACCGTACGTCCGTCGGGAGCGAACGCCACGCCGAGGACCTCGGCGGTGTGACCGGCGAGGACGGCCAGGGGCCTGCGCCGGGCCGTGTCCCACAGCCGTACGGTGTGGTCGGAGCCGCCCGACGCGAGGGTCCGTCCGTCGGGGCTGAAGGCCAGGGCGTTCACGCCGTCCTCGTGGCCGGGGAAGGTGACGACCGGCCGGTGTCCTCCGGTGACCCGCCACAGGGTGATCGTGCCGTCGGAGCCCGCCGACGCCAGCGTCCGCCCGTCAGGTGCGTAGGCGACGGCCCGCACCGGGGAGTCCGTGGTGAGGGTGGCGACGATCCGGCGTCCGGTCACGTCCCACACCCGCACGGTGCCGCCCGCCGTGCCGGAAGCGCCCGCGGCCAGGGTCCGGCCGTCGGGGCTGAAGGCCACGGAGCGCACTTTGCCGACGGCGGCGAAGACCGCGTCCTGCCGTCGTTCGGCGGTCCGCCAGAGCCTGACCGTGCCGTCGCTGCTCCCGGTCGCAACCAGCCTGCCCCCGGGAGCGAAGGCGACGGCGTTGACCGGCCCCGCGTGCCCGGTCAGCCGGCCGGCGAAGTACTGCGCCTGGGTGCTGAGCAGGGCGCCGCGGGCCTCCGTGGTCGGCTCGGTGCGAAACGCCTCGGCGGCGAGCAGCAGGGCGGCCTCCGGCTGGGCGTCCGCCATCGCGGTCGACCGTACGGCCAGTGACTGGGACAGCGTGACCCGGCTCTGCCGCAATGCTTCGGAACGCTGTTGGTAGGCGAGTCCGCCCGCGGTGACGGCCAGGCCCAGCAGGGCGGCGAGGACGGCGAGCAGGTGGCGCTGCTTGCGCGCCTGGCGCCGGGCGGACTCCTGCCGCCCGAGCTCCTCGGCCCGGCTCGCCTCGAAGAACTCCGTCTCCCGCGGGCCGAGTTCGGCCCGGTCCCCCACGTCCCGCGTCCACTCGCCGACGGCGGACAGCCGGGGCCCCCGGTACAGGAGGGACGGGTCGCGCCCCTCGCGCTCCCACTCCGCGGCCGCGTCGGCGAGTTGCTGGCGGATCAGCAGTCCGGCCCGGTCGGCGTGGATCCAGCCGCGCAGCCTGGGCCAGACGTGCAGCAACGCCTCGTGGGTGATCTCGACGGTGTCCCGGTCGACCGTGATCAGCCGGGCCCGGACGAACGCGTCGAGGGCGGCGGCGGCCGCCTTGGGGTCGGCAAGCTGCTCCAGCAGAACCGAGCGGTTGAGCCGGCGCCGGGTCTCCTCGCTCCCGTCGCCGAGTTGGACCAGCCGGACCAACGCCTGGCGGATCATGGTCTGTTCGGCGGGATACAACCGGGCGAAGACGGTCTCCGCCGTCCTGGCGACGGCCCCCTGGATGCCACCGCTGCGCTCGTAGCCGGTCATGGTCAGCGTACGGCCGTCCCGGCGCTGCCAGGTGGCCATCAGGGCGTGGGAGAGCAGGGGCAGCGCGCCCGGCGGAGCGGGCGCCGACTCGTCGGGGTGGGCCGGTCCCTCCGGTCCCTGCGACGCCGCCGTGGGATCCGAGCGCAGTCCCACATCCCGCAACAGCAGCTGAACCAGGCCGGGTTCGAGTGCGAGACCGGCCTGGCGAGCCGGGCGGGTGATCGACTCACGCAGTTCCCGTACGGTCATCGGCCGCAGCACGAACAGCCCCGTGGCGAACACCGCGGCCAGCTCGGGATGGTCCAGGCAGCGGCCGGTGAAGTCGGCCCGCATGCCGAGGACCACCACCGACGGCTCTCGGCCGGACGCATCGCCCTGCGCCGGATCCCGCGCCGACAGGGCGCACAGAACCCGGATGAAGGCCCGCCGTTCGGCCTCGTCCGAGCAGAGGGTGAAGACCTCCTCGAACTGGTCCACCAGCAGCACCAGCCGGGCCGGGGGCGGTTCGAGGCCATCCCGTCCGCGCGGCGCACGCTCCCTCGCCCGGGCGACCGCCACCGCCAACCTGGCCGGTTCCTCGTGGAGTTGGGCCGCCGTGATGTCCAGGTCCTCGCCCAGCGCCTTCGACGTGCGTGACAGGAGTTCGTCGAGCGGACGGGCCGTGGGGGTGAGGGCCACGACCGGCCACTCACGCGACCCGGCCATCGGCAGCGCGCCGTTCTGCAACGCGGGGACGAGGCCCGCGTTGAGCAGGGACGACTTGCCCGCCCCCGACGGTGCCACGACCAACAGCGGTCCGCTGCCCACCCGTTCGAAGAGCCGGTCCACCAGCGCGGCGGTCGCGCGCGCCCGTCCGAAGAACCAGGGGACGTCCTGCGCGGTGAAGGCGGCCAGCCCGCGGTAAGGGCACACCTCCTCCGGCTCGTCGGGCCGTTCGGACCGTTCGGGCCCCTCAGGCCTCGGCTGGTCCTGTAACAGCCGTAGGAGCGAGCCATCCGCGAGCAGAGCCTCGTCGCAGCGGCGGGCGACATCCGGTGTGACCGGCTTGGACCCGTTCTCGATCTTGCTCAGATATCCCTTGCTGTAGTGCACCCGCTGGGCGAGTGCGGTGAGCGACAGTCCGCTCCGGCTTCTCAGACGTCTCAGCTCGGTGGGGAAGTCCGGCAGCGAACCACCGGATCCGTCTCTGGTGGTTTCCCCGTCCCCCGTGTCCCCGGTCGTGTGCGGCATCTCGACCACATCACCTTTCCACGGCGGTCCGCGTCCCCCCGTCGGTCACGCCTCGCACCGCCGCCCCCAATCCACGTTACCGCCGGGGCTGTTGGGGCCCCGGCGGCGATCGGAGGCGGGTGTTTCCCTGTTTCCCATTGCCGGAGGTCTACGGGAAACATCTCGACATGCCCATGACCTGGGCCGAAAGCTCGGAACCCGGGTCGGCCACCCAGCCGGCCTCTGGAGAGGATCTTTCAGGGAGGGAACCATGAGGACCCGTACTCTTTCGGCCGTTGTGGCGGGGTCGGCCGCCGTCGGACTCCTGCTGACCGGTGTCGGCACGGCCGCGGCCGCCCCGGCCAAGTCGGACAAGCCCAGCAAGGCCTCCGCACCCGCCACGGCCAAGGCGGCCGCCGCTCCGGCCAGGGCGGCCTGGGACGGAAACATCTACCTCTACTACAGCACCGCGGCCAACAGCGCCTGGAGGGCCTACTACGGCCCCACCACGAACTTCGGCACCGACACCTTCAACAACGGCGTCGACGGCTACGGCCAGCGTGTGAAGAACAACGTCAACCGGGCGTGGAACAACGACCAGCACTGGGCCGCGAACATCTGGTACAACGAGAACTACCAGGGGGCGGTGGACACCTTCTACCCGGGCGAGTCCCGCCAGTTGAAGGTGGGTGTGCGCAACGACAACGCCTCGCTGAACTGGACGTACGTGGGCTGACCTCGGTGCTGCGGCGGCGGGTCGTGGAGAGGTTCTCCCGGCCCGCCGCGACAAGCCCTCGTCGCAGGACCCGCCACTCTCATCTGCCCGCTGCCAGGGGGAGACGTACATGCGCATGCCGTCAACAGCCTTCGGTGGGAGGGGTGTTCGAGTCACCGCTGCCCTCGGCGTCCTGGCCGCTCTCGTCGCGATCACCGGTTGTTCGGACGGAGCCGCCCCCGAGCGGCCGCGCGCGGCAGCACCCACCACGACACGTCAGGGCACGCCGGTGATCCTCGACGTGAAGTCCCTGGTCCTGCCGATCGAGCCGTATCTGTTCACCACCCGTCAGACGACGGGCATCCTCCGTGCCCGACAGGCGCTGGTGGTTCCGTGCATGCGCCAGTTCGGCTTCGCGTGGCCCGCATCCGGTGCGGAGCAGAGTGACAGCGCCGGTACGGCCCCTGGCATGAGGAACGCGGCCAACATGGCTCGCCGTTACGGCATCACGGATCCCGCACTCGCGGCCCGCCACGGGTACCACTTCGCACCTGACGCCCGGCAGAGGACCCCCGACGACTCCTCCGCCTCCCGGCCCAACGCCGACGCACTGGCCGTACTGACCGGCCGCACCGGCGACGGCGCCCCCGCACCGGCCCGCTACCACGGCCGGGCGGTACCGGAAGGGGGTTGCCAGGGGCAGGCGACCGCACGACTCACCGGCGATCCGCAGCGGCTGGGCAACGACCAACTGGCCAACGAGATCAACGTCGTCAGCTACCAGAAGTCGCAGGCCGACCCTCGCGTCAAGTCGGTCTTCCGGGCGTGGTCGGCCTGCATGCGGGACCGCGGCTATTCGTACGCCGCGCCCACCCACGCCCCCGGCAAGGACCCCCGGTTCACCGGCCCGGCGCCCACCCGGCAGGAGATCGCCCTGGCCAAGGCGGATGTGGCGTGCAAGCGGCAGACCAACGTGATCGGCGTCTGGTTCACCGTGGACGCCGCCTACCAGCGGCAGATGATGGCCTCGAAGAGCCGGGAACTCGCGCAGGCGAAGAGCGCCATCCGCACCCAGACGGCGAACGCGGACCGCGTCCTGAACGGCGACCGCTGACGCGAAGCCCCCCACGCTCCAGGCCGGGCCACCCCACACCACCGAGAAGCACACCGCACATGGGCCCGCCGGGGTGGACGTCAGGCCCGGCCGCCGTCATGGTGCCGCTCCCCGCCGGTCCGAACAACGCACACCGCAACAACTCCGCCAGACCGCGCAGCCCTCCGCCACCGAGAAGCACACCGCACATCACCAGCAGGCCACGACCACCGCGGCAGACGTCAGAGAACCCGACAGCCCCGCCGCCACCGTCGTGGACAGTCGGATCGCGGCCGACCCCACCGGGGACCCGTCAAGGTCCCCGATCCGTGCTCGAGGCCGGGCAGTTCGGAGTGCGCGATGCCGGCATCGACGGTCGCGCGTGGTGTGGGCGATCACCTGCCGCTGAAGATCCTCCGGTGCTTCAATGTCAGCCCCGGGTGGAGGAGCGGCGGCATGGGTGCGGAGTCGGGCAGAGTCCTGGTGACCGGCGGCAGCGGGTTCGTCGGGAGTCATCTGGTACGGCGGCTGCTGGAGCGCGGTTACGAGGTGCACACGACCGTGCGCAGTCTCGCGAACGCGGCGAAGGTACGGCCACTGCGGGCCCTGCGGGACGAATTCCCCGGCAGGCTGGCCTTGTTCGAGGCGGATCTGCTCGAAGAAGGCTCCTTCGACGAGGCCATGGCGGGCTGCCGGGTCGTCTTCCATGTCGCCTCGCCGTTCTTCATGCCGGAGAAGATCAAGGACGGCCGGAAGGACATGGTCGACCCGGCCCTCCTCGGCACCCGCAACGTCCTGGCCGGCATCGAGCGGACACCGGCGGTGGAGCGGCTGGTGTTCACCTCCACCGTCGGCGCGATCTTCGGCGACTACGCCGACGTACGCGAGATGGACGGGCAGATCCTGTCGGAGAGGTACTTCAACACCTCCAGCACGGTGGAGAACAACCCGTACCACTACGCCAAGACGGTCGCCGAGCGCGCCGCCTGGGACGCCGAGGCCGCACAGGACCGCTGGCGCATGGTGTCCGTCAACCCCGGCCTGATCCTGGGCCCTTCGCTCGCCCCCGCCTCCGAGTCCGGCAGCCTCTTCCTCCTGGAGGAGCTCTTCAAGGGCTACTTCTTCTACGGCGCCCCGGACTTCAGTTTCACCACGGTCGACGTCCGTGACGTGGCCGACGCGCACATCGCGGCCGCGGAGAATCCCGACGCGAAGGGCCGTTACATCCTGGCCGCGGAGACGATGACGTCGTTCCACGACATGTCCCGCATCATCCGCACCCGGCACCCCCACGGTCTGCGCCTCCCGCGCACCGCGCTGCCCCACTGGCCGGTGCGGATCCTGGGGCCCGCGTTCGGCCTCACGCAGGACTACATCCGGGGGCACCTCGGGATCCGCTTCAAGGTGGACAACAGCCGCAGCGTGACCGAACTGGGCATCACCTACCGCCCGGTCGAGGAGACGGTCCTCGACCACTACGAGACCTGGCTCCACCAGGGCAACCACTGACCTTCACCAGCAGCCATGGCTCGCACGCGACGAAGGTCACAGTTACATCTCACACTTTTCACACTTCAATCTTCACGCGAGCCTCACAAGTTGGCTAAGTTGACGAGCGAGCAGCACGACGGAAGGGGCACGTCTTTCATGGCGCCGGATCGAACTTCGCGCAATGGAGGGTTCAGCCTCCCGGCCAAGCGCAACTCCGCGCTCGCGACGGCCGCCATGGCCTCCGCGGCCCTCCTCTCCCAGTCCGGGAGCGCGGCCGCGGACGAGGGCCCGAGCCGCGACGAGGTGAGCCGGCGGGTCACCAACCTCTACGACCGCGCCGAGTCGGACTCCGGCACGTACAACGCCACCCGCGCTGCCGGAAGGGCGTCGAGCACCCGCGGCCGTACCACCGGTGCGGCGACCGGCGGTGGCGGCAGGGCGGACAGGGACCCCGCGCTCGACACCCTCGCCAAGCAGTGGTACGGCGTGGCGCGCGCCAAGCTGGGCCCGTTCGTCGAGGCGACCCTGCCGGCGGACCGCACTCCGGCCCGCCCGGTCGAGAACCGGCGCCCGCGCCCGGCCGCCGACACTCGCACGGCACGCGAACCGGGGCCGGCCGAACGGGCCATGCCGGAACTGACCGCCAAGCCCATGCTCGCCCTGCCGGCCGCACCGGAAACAGCACCCGCGGCCGACCAGACGTCCACCTGGGCGGCCCTGGAGCCGGCCCCGCAGAACGTCACCGGCACCGACGAGATACCCACCGTGGCCACGCCACAACTCGACACCGGGTACCGGGAGTACGGCACACAGGCCGACACAGCGAGCACGGGATTCCCGGAGCACGGCGGACAACTCGGCACCGGGTTCACCGAGTACAGCGGGCAACTCGACACGGCATTCCCGAACTACACCCCGACGGCCGACGCGGCCCAGTACACCGGCCAACTCCGCACCGGCCTCCCCGAGTTCGCCGGAGAACTCGGCACAGGCGGCCTTCCCGAGTACACAGCACAGGTGGGCACCGGGTACACGGCACAGCCCAGTACCGGATTCCCCGAATACACCGGCCAGTTCAGCACCGGCCTCCCGGACTACACGGGCCAGTTCAGCACCGGCCTCCCCGACTACACCGCACAACCCACCACTGCCTTCCCCGAGTACTCCACGCAGCTCAGCCCCCCGCTCGCCGTGATCGCTCCGCCGCCGGTCGACACCACCCAGTCCGTGCCGATGGTCACCCAGGCCATCCCTGCCATCCCGGCCCCCCGCGCCCCCGAGCCGCAGTGGCAGGCACCGCAGTCGACCTCGGCCCCCGTTGACCCGGCCGGCTCACTCCCCACCGTCGACCCCGGTTACGACTCGAAGGTCATCCAGGTGCTGGCCTTCGCCCGCTCCCAGATCGGCAAGCCCTGTGTCTGGGGTGCCGCGGGCCCGGGGTCGTACGACAACGCCGGTCTCACACAGGCCGCGTGGAAGGTCGCCGGGGTCTCCCTCCCGCGCACCTCGCTCGGCCAGGCGAGCACCGGTACGGCGGTGCCGTTGTACGCCATGCAACCCGGCGATCTCGTCTTCTTCCACGACGACTTCAGCCATGTCGGCCTGTGCACCGGCAACGGCATGATGATCCACGCACCGGGTCCCGGGGCGTCGATCCGCGAGGAGTCGATCTACCCGACCGGTGAGTCGATCATCCGCGGCGCGATCCGGCCCGCCTGACCGGCACGCACAAGAAGCACAAGCAACACGAACAGCACCCGACGGCACTCCCTTCACGCACACCTCTGGACGCCCCGCGAAGATCTCGCCTAGGGTTCCGGAGAAAGCGCTTTCTGGCCTGACCATGCCAACCAGGGGAGCGTCTGTGCCGCATCGGCAGTGGACCCGCAAGTCCTTTCTCCAGGGAATGGCCGCCGTCGGAGCGGCCCCGTTCCTTCCCGGCATCCTCCCGGCGAGCGCCCACGCGGCCTCGTCGGGCCGCCCCGACTTCCCGCTGGTGGCGGGAGGTTCGGCCGTCGCCGTCTTCGTGGACGCCGCGGACGATCCCGCCGTCGTCCGTGCCGCGGGCGATCTCCAGGCGGACGTCGAACGGGTCTCCGGAACCCGCCCGGAACTGCTGCGCACGCTCCCCCGGAGCGCCCCGCTGCTCGTCCTGGTGGGCACTCTCGGCGCCAGCCCCGCCATCGACCGCCTGGTCGCCCGGGGCCGCCTCGACGTCTCCCGGGTGAAGGGCCGCTGGGAGGCGTCCGTGACCCAGGTGGTCGATCGTCCGCTGCCCGGGGTGGACCGCGCGCTGGTGATCGCGGGCAGCGACCGGCGCGGCACGGTCTACGGGATCTACGACACCTCCGAGCGGATCGGCGTCTCACCCTGGTACTGGTGGGCCGACGTCCCCGTGGAGCACCGCGACACCGTGACCGTCCCCGCCGGGCCCTTCACCCGCGACGAGCCGTCGGTCCGCTACCGGGGCGTCTTCATCAACGACGAGCAGAACCTGACCACTTGGTCGAACCGCACCCAGGAGACCGACAAGAACATCGGTCCCGAGACGTACAAGCGCCTCTTCGAGCTGCTGCTCCGTCTGAAGGCCAACTACCTCTGGCCGGCGATGCACCCGTACTCCGACTTCTTCAACAAGTACCGGGAGAACCCCGAACTCGCCGACCGCTACGGCATCGTCGTCGGCTCCAGCCACCCCGAGGCCCTGCTGCGCAACGGCGTCCACGAATGGGAGCCCTGGATCGCGGAGCACCCGAACGCCGACGGCAGCGCACCGGTGTACGACTACACGGTCAACCCCGGTGTCATCTCCGACTACTGGAGAGCCCGGGCGAGACAGAACGCAGCCTACGAGAGCAGCTGGACGCTCGGCATGCGCGGTCTGCACGACAGTGCGCTGGAGACCAAGTACGCGACCACGATCCCGGAGAAGGTCGTGGTGATGAACGACATCATCGCCGACCAGCGCAGGATCCTCGCCGAAGAGGTCGGCGCCGCGGCCGAGCCGCAGATCTTCATCCCGTACAAGGAGGTCCTGGACCTGTACAACGCGGGCGTCCAGGTCCCCGACGACGTCACGCTGATCTGGCCGGACGACAACCACGGCAACATGCGCCAGCTGCCGAACGACACGGAACGCGCCCGGCCGGGCGGCAACGGCATCTACTACCACCTCTCCTACTGGGGCCGCCCGAAGAGCTACCTGTGGCTGGACACCACCCAGGTGGCCAAGGTCTGGCAGGAGTTGCGGCGGGTGTACGAGCACGGCACCGACCGTATGTGGATCTTCAACGTCGGTGACCTCAAGTCGATCGAGACCGGCCTGTCCTTCGCGATGGACATGGCCTGGGACGTGGACCGCTGGGAGGCCGACGAGGTCGAGGGTTTCCTGGCCGCGTGGTACGGACGGCAGTTCGGGCGGCGGCACGCCCAGGAGCTCGCGGCGATCCGTACGGAGTACTACCGGCTCGCCGGGGAGCTGCGTCCCGAGTTCATCGCCCCGGGCCTCGTCTCCGTCGTCCACCACGGTGACGAGGCGGGGCGCCGGATGGCGGCGTACGACGAACTCCTCGCCCGGGTGCGGACGGTGGGCGCCGACCTCCCGGAGGCCTACCGGGACTCCTTCTACGAGCTGGTGGAATACCCGGTGCACGGCGCCTACTTGATGAACCTCAAGTACTACTGGGCGGACCGCAACGCACTCGCCGTCCGCCAGGGAAGAGGCGCCGGCACGAACCGCTTCGCGGATCTCGCGCTGGCCGCGCACACCGCGGAGGCCGCGCTCACCACCCGCTACAACACCCAGCTGGCGGGCGGGAAATGGAACGGGATCGTCAATCCGTATCCGTCCCAGATCCCGAAGGCGCCGGGTCGCCCGGCCGTCACCAGGGTGACCCGCCAGGAGACCTCCGGGCTCGGGGTGGCGGCCGAAGGGAACGAGACGGGGACGTCCCGGCCCCTGTCGTTCTCCTCGTACACCCGCGACCGGCGGTTCGTGGACGTCTTCAACACCGGGTTCCTGGCGCTGGACTGGACGGCCGAGGCGAGTCACCCCTGGGTGCTGCTGAACGCGACCGGCGGCTCGCTCACCGAGCAGCGGCGGGTGTGGGTGGAGATCTACTGGGAGCGGGCTCCCGAGGGTGCCCTGGAGGCCTCGGTCGCCTTCACCGGTGCCGGACAGCGTTTCGAGGTGCCGATCCGGGTGCTCAACGGCCCCCGGCGGGCCCGTGGCTTCGTCGAGGCCCACGGCTATGTGTCGATCGACGCGGCGCACGCCGACCAGAGGGTGGCGCGGGGCGGCTGCCGCTGGCGGACCGTGCGGGGCCTTGGACGTCGCACGGGAGCCGTCGAGGCGGTTCCTTCGACGGCGGCGTCGATCACCGCCGACTTCGCCTCCCGTGCGCCCGAGTTGAGATACCGGGTGCGCTTCAGCAGTACCGGAACCTTCCCGGTGACCGTCTTCCGGCTGCCCTCCCTCGACGAGCGGGGGCTGCGCCGGGTGGCCGTGGGGCTGGACGACCAGGCCGTCACCGTGCTGTCGGGGCAGGCCGTCGCCACCGGGAACCGGGGGGACGCCTGGGCCCGGCAGGTGGAGGACGGGGTCGAGAGGCTGACCGCGCGCGTGACGGTCGGCGAGGCCGGCGAGCATGTGCTGCGGATCTTCATGGTCGATCCCGCGATCGCGGTGGACCAGATCGTGGTCGACACGGGTGGGCTGCCCGCCACCTGTCTCGCGCCGCCGGAGAGCTTCCACCCGGTGTTCAACCCCGAGCCCGCTCCGGGGGCGGCTCTGGAGGCGCCGGACCAGTGAGCGGAAAGGTGTGTGGGCCGCCGGTCCCCCGTACCGGCGGCCCACCCTCCCCCACTGTGGCCCGCCGGAGCTTCAATGTGCTGGAGTGTCCGAGAACGTCGATGTTGCTCGGATGAAGTGTGGGTCAGCGAGGTACTACGCCGGTATGGGTACAACTGCGTATGAGCGGGTGCTGTCGGTCGCCGTGGCCGCACTCCACGAACGCGACCCTGAGCAGCTGTGGCCCCTGCTGGCGGCCGATCTGCCGGGGCTGTGCGGGGGCGACGCCCTGATCTACAAGCTGGAGGACTGGAACGAGAGCGAGGGCACCCTCGGTCTGTCCCCCGGTGCCACCGCGGAGTTCACCTCGCTCGGGGACGAGGACATGGGAGTCCTGCGCGCGGGCTATCCGTTGGCCGGGCACTACGCGAGCACACCGGACCGGGCACCGGTCACCGCCGGACGGGTGGCCGGTCGTTCCTGGCCGCGGAGCCGGACCGCGCGGCTGCTCGACGAACTCCTGGACGTGGACCATGTGTTGGGGATCCCGCTGCCGCAGTCGACCACCCCGATCACGGGCTGCATGGTCTACCGCTCCGGCCGGGACTTCACCGACGACGAGCTGCGTCTCGCCGAGCAGTTGCAGCCGCTCCTGGCCGCCGTGGAGCAACAGCGCCAACTCCTGCGACGGCTCAACACCCCGTCCGAGGAGGCGGCCGACCTGGCGCTCACGCCCCGGGAGACGACCGTGCTCCTCCTCCTCGGCGACGCGCTGACCGCCCAGTCCATCGGCCGTCGGCTCGGGATATCGGAGCGGACGGTCCACAAGCACATCGCGAACATCTACCGGAAGCTCGGCACCCACGACCGCGTCAGCGCGGTGCTGCACGCCCAGCGTCTCGGACTGCTCCCTACGGCAGTGGGGGCCCGCCCTTGAGACGTTCGAGGTCGGAGGGGCGGACCTGGATGACCACGACGGCGATCAGCGCGGCGAGCACGGTGAAGATCGCGGCCATGACGAAGGCGGCGGAGACACCGGCGGTGAGGACCTCGTCGCCCCAGGTGCCCGGGAGTTCACCGGTGCGTTCGAAGAGGCGGCGCTCGGCTGGCGTGGCCTGGGCGAGGAAGCGCGGGACCTGCTTCTCGGCCTCGTTGGTGCTCGCCGTGCCGAACATCGTGACCAGGATGGACAGCCCGAGTGAACCGCCCACCTGCTGAGTGGCGTTGAGGAGCCCGGAGGCCGCACCCGTCTCCTCGGTGGGCACGTTGGAGAGCGCCATCAGGGTCAGCGAGACGAACTCCATGCCCATGCCGAGGCTGAAGACGAGCATCGGTCCGAGGACACTGCCCGCGTAGGTGGAGTGGACGTCGGTCAGGGTGAGCCAGCCGAGGCCGACCGCGGCCAGGATCGCGCCGCCCACCATGAAGGGCTTCGGGCCGTACGTCGGCAGGAAGCGGGAGGCCAGTCCGGCGCCCACCGCGATGAGCGCGCTGACCGGCAGGAACGCGAACCCGGTGGCCAGGGGGCTGAAGTCGAGCACGTTCTGTACGAAGAGGGTCAGGAAGAAGAACATGCCGAAGATCGCGGCCGCGAGGCACAGCATGATGCCGTAGGTGCCCGCGCGGTTGCGGTCGGCGAACATGTGTAGCGGGGTGATCGGTTGCCGGGAACGCTTCTCGACCAGCACGAACACCACGAGAAGGACGACCGCGGCGGCGAAGGAGCCCAGCGTGAGGGCGTCCCGCCAGCCTTCCTGGGCGGCCCGGATGAAGCCGTACACCAGCAGCACCATGCCCGCGGTGGCGGTCAGCGCGCCGGTGATGTCGAAGTTGCCGGGATGGCGCTCGGACTCGCGGATCCAGCGGGGCGTGGCGAGCGCGATGAGCACTCCGATGGGGACGTTGACGAACAGCACCCACCGCCAGTTCAGCCATTCGACGAGGACTCCGCCGGCCAGCAGTCCGATCGCGCCGCCGCCCGCCGAGACGGCGGCGAAGACGCCGAAGGCCCGGTTGCGCTCGGGGCCTTCGCGGAAGGTCGTACTGACCAGGGAGAGCGCGGTCGGGGACGCGATGGCGCCGCCGACGCCCTGGAGGGCGCGGGCGGCGAGGAGTTGGGCCTCGTTCTGGGCGAGCCCGCCGAGCAGCGAGGCGAGCACGAACAGCAGCACTCCGCAGACGAACATGCGGCGTCTGCCGAGGATGTCTCCGGTCCTGCCGCCGAGCAGCAACAGACCGCCGAAGGTGAGGGTGTACGCGTTGACCACCCAGGCCAGGCTGGTGGTGGAGAAGTCCAGGGAGCGCTGGATGTCCGGCAGCGCGATGTTCACGATGGTGATGTCGAGCACCACCATCAGCTGGCAGGACGCGATGACCAGCAGGGCCATGGCGTTCCCACCGCCGCCGGAGTCCGGTGGGGTGGTCCGTGCTGCAGAACTCGCCTGCGGGTCGGTGCTCATGGTCTCCGTAAGACCGTACGCCCGTGCCGTGCCCGTCACCACTCGAAAACGTGAGACCCCCAGGCGTCCAGGGACACGAACAGTCCGGAGTCGGTCAGTTCGTCTCCGTGACGGTCGTTCGCCTCACCGCTGAGCAGGTCGGTGATGCGGTGCTCGCGTCCGCGCAGGTCGTCCCAGGGCAGGGGCAGCCGGGCCTGGGCCGGGCGGTCGGAGTCGTTGACGACGACCAGGTGGCGGCCGTCGGTGTGGGTCCAGGTCCAGGCGAGCAGGTTGCGGTGGGTGTCGTTGTCCGGCCAGCCGGCCGGGGTCACCGGCCGCCAGTCTCCCCGGCGTACGGCGGCAGCGGTGGGCAGCAGGCGGCCGTAGAAGTCACGCAGGGGCTCGTCGACCGGCTCCTGCGGCCCTCGCCTCAGGAAGACGGGCACTCGCACCCGGCGGCCCTCGAACTGGCCCTCGTGCCAGAGCGTGGCGCCGGGCAGGGTCGCGACGGCCACGGCGGCGGCGCGTTCCCGGTCTCCGGGCATCACCGCGGCGGCCCGTGGTTCGTCGTGGTTCTCCAGGAAGCGGACGAGACCGTGCTGGTGGGCGAGGTCGGCGCTCAGGTGGACGCGGACGGAGCCGGCGTCCTCGTGGAGGAGACGGTCGTAGAGACGTTTGTCGTAGCAGTGGTCGAAACCCTGTTGCTGGAGGGACCGTTCGAGGTCCCAGTAGGCCTCCGCCACGAAGAGGAGGTCGGGGTGGCGGGCCCGGACGCGGGGGATGACGTACGGCCAGAAGTCCTCGGCGGGGGCCGTGCCCGCGCGGTCTCCCCAGGTCTTTCCGAAGATGTCGTTCATCAGCAGCATGGCCATGTCGCAGCGCACGCCGTCGGCCTGGTCGCCGATGGACACGAGCGTCTCGACGGTCGCCTCCCGGAGCGCGTCGCTGAAGGCGTTCAGCTGGACCACGTCCGGCCAGGGCGGGAAGTAGGGGTCGCGGCCGCGGGCGTAGACCTGTCCCCCGGCCTCGACGAAGTCGGCCGGTGCGCGGGTCAGGTCGTCGACGGTGCCGCGCACGAGGCGGTCGGGGTCCGAGGTGAGCCAGGGGTGGTCGGGGGCCACGTGGTTGGGGACGTGGTCGAGGATCAACCGCAGTCCTCGTGCGGCGAGTTGGGCGCGGGCGGCGGCCAGGCCCTCCGGGCCGCCGAGGGAGGCGTCCACGACGTAGTTCCGTACGCAGTACGGCGATCCGGCGATGTCCGCCTCGGTGACGTCGGGCAGGGCCGCGCGGAAGGAGTCCATAAGCCCTTCGTCGCGCAGGGCGATCTTCAGTCCGGCCGGGCTGCGTTCCCATACGCCCATCAGCCAGACGGTGTCGACGCCGGGCCGTGCGACGGCGTCCCAGACCTCGCCGGGCACGTCGGCGAGGGTGACGGGACGGCCGTGGCGGCGGCTCAACTCACCCAGCCAGACAAGGGTGTTGATCTCGTGGATCACGGTCATGACAGCGGTTCCTCTCGCTCTGCCGTCGGCCGCAGCGACTCCCGGCCGCCCCGGTGCCAGTCCTCCTCGCTGATCGCGTGGAACAGGGTCGCGGTGGCCGCCACCAGCCCGGTCCAGCCGGTCTGGTGGGAGGCGCCGAGGCCGGCGCCGTTGTCGCCGTGGAAGTACTCGTAGAAGAGGATCAGGTTCTTCCAGTGCGGGTCCTTGGCGAACACGGACTGGGCGCCGTGGACCGGCCGGTGGCCGTCGGTGTCGGGCAGGAAGGTGGCGGTGAGCCGGTCGGAGATCTCGCGGGCCACCTGGTACAGGTTGAGCATGCGTCCGGAGCCGGTCGGGCACTCCACGGTGAAGTCGGGGCCGTGGTAGCCGTGCAGGTTCAGCAGGGCGCGGATCAGCAGGATGTTCATCGGGAACCACACGGGGCCGCGCCAGTTGGAGTTCCCGCCGAACATGCCCGAGTCGGACTCGGCGGGCAGATAGCCGACACCGTACGTCTGTCCGTGCACGTCGAAGGTGTACGGGTGTTTCACGTGGTGCCTCGACAGGGACCGGATGCCGTGCGGGCCGAGGAACTCGTCCTCGTCGAGCATCCGGGCCAGGATGCGGCGCAGCCGGTCCTCGCCGAACAGCGCGAAGAGGTACCGGCCGTCGGTGGTCGGGTCCGCGGTCGCGTGCTGGGAGACGAAGGCCTCCACGGCGGGATGCCGTCGGATGAAGTCCCTTGCTCCTTCCACCAGTTCGGGAAACGCGCGGTCCGCTCGGCCGCCGATGATGCTCGTCGCCGCAAGCGGTATCAAGCCGACCAGGGACCGTACCTTGAGCCGGGTCGCGGTGCCGTCGGGCAGGCGGAGGACGTCGTAGAAGAAGCCGTCCTCCTCGTCCCAGAGGCTGGCGTTGTCCTTGCCGATGCGGTTCATGGCGACGGCGATCCAGGCGAAGTGCTCGAAGAGCATCTGGGCCTGCTCGACGTAGACCGGGTTGTCGACGGCGAGTTCGATCGCGATGTCGAGAAGGTTCTGGCAGTACAGGGCCATCCAGGCGGTGCCGTCGGCCTGGTCGAGCTGGCCGCCGGTGGGCAGCGGGGCGCTGCGGTCGAAGACGCCGATGTTGTCGAGGCCGAGGAAGCCGCCCTGGAAGACGTTGTTGCCGTCGGCGTCCTTGCGGTTGAGCCACCAGGTGAAGTTCTTCGACAGCTTCTGGAAGGCGTTCTCCAGGAAGGCGCGGTCGCCGCGGCCGGTGCGGTGCTTCTCCAACTCGTAGACGAACAGCACCGCCCAGGCGTGCACCGGCGGGTTGACGTCCCCGAAGTTCCATTCGTACGCCGGGATCTGGCCGTTGGGGTGGAGGTACAGGCGGCGCAGCAGCAGGTCGAGTTGGGACTTGGCGAAGCCGATGTCGACCATGGAGAGGGACAGGGTGTGGAAGGCGAGGTCCCAGGCGGCGAACCAGGGGTACTCCCAGGTGTCCGGCATCGACATGATCTCGTCGTTGACCATGTGGTACCAGGCGCTGTTGCGGACACGGGGGTCCGCGGAGAGCGGGTCGACGCCGTGTTCGGCGAGCCAGCGCTCGACGTCGAGGTAGTAGTACTGCTTGCTCCAGAGCATTCCGGCGAGGGCCTGGCGGACGAGTCGCCGCTCTTCCTCTCCTATGGCGGGCGGGGTGATGGCCGCGTAGAACGTGTCGGCCTCGGTGCGGCGGGTGTCGAGGATGTCGTCGAACTCGACCCAGGGGTCGGGGAGTTCGGCGTCGGTCAGACGCAGGCGGATGCGGGCGCTGTCCCCGGCGGGGATCGTGAGCACGTGGTGGACCGCGGACTTGGTGCCGGTGCGGGCCGGGTTGACGGCTTCCCGCTCGCCCTGGACGACGTACCGGTCGATGCCGTCCTTGACGTACGGGGTGCTGTTGGGGCTGCCGAAGATGCGCTCGTTGTTGGTCTCGTTGTCGGTGAAGAGCGCCTCGGCGCCCTCGAAGTACAGCCTGCGGGTGCCGAGTTGCTCGTGCTCGGCCCTGATCGTGTCCTGGTCGAGTGCCAGGCTCGGCACCGCGTCGCCGCCCGCCCATGACCAGGTGTGCCGGAACCAGAGGGTCGGCAGGAGGTGCAGCACCGCCTCGTCGGGGCCCCGGTTGTGGGCGGTGATCTCGATCAGGAGGTCTTCCGGTCCTGCCTTGGCGTACTCGACGAACACGTCGAAGTAGCGGTTCTCGTCGAAGACGCCGGTGTCGAGGAGTTCGTACTCGAAGTCCTGGCGGCCCCTGGCCCGGTTGGTGTCGACGAGGTCGCCGTAGGGGAACTCGCCCTGCGGGTACTTGTACAGGTACTTCATGTACGAGTGGGTGGGCGTGTTGTCCAGGTGGAACCAGTACTCCTTGGCGTCCTCGCCGTGGTTGCCCTCGGCGTTGGTCAGGCCGAACATCCGCTCCTTGAGGATGGGGTCGCGGCCGTTCCACAGGGCGAGCGCGAAGCACAGCC
Source organism: Streptomyces sp. NPDC048420 (assembly GCF_040651535.1). NCBI lineage: Bacteria > Bacillati > Actinomycetota > Actinomycetes > Kitasatosporales > Streptomycetaceae > Streptomyces > Streptomyces sp. NPDC048420. The sequence goes on along the minus strand of NZ_JBEZKG010000001.1, from coordinate 163,659 downwards.
GCTGCTTGTCGTCGCTGACGCCGGCGATGCCGTCCTCGCCCCAGCGGTACGCGCGGGAGCGGGCCTGGTCGTGGGTGAAGTACGACCAGGCGTCGCCGTTCTCGCTGTAGTCCTCGCGGACGGTGCCCCACTGACGTTCGCTCAGGTAGGGACCCCAGCGCCGCCAGGGGGCCGTGCCCGCGTCGGCCGCGGCCAGCCGCTTCAGCTCGGCGTCCGGTGTGCCGCTTCCACTCGTCATCCGCCCGTCCTCCTCGCCGCCCGGGACATGCGTCCAGACTCAGCGCACCGACACGAAGCCGCAATGGCGGTGCGCTATACGGAAGCGGGCGTCACCGTTCCGGCCGAAGCCCGGAGGCTCAGCCGATCTCGACCAGCAGGTCGCCACCCTCCACCTGCTGGATCTTGTTGATGGCGAGGCGGGAGACCCGGCCGGCCTTCGCTGCCGTGATCGAGGCCTCCATCTTCATGGCTTCGATGGTGGCCACAGTCGCACCGGCCTCGACCTCGTCACCCTCGCTGACCGCGAGCGTGACCACTCCGGCGAACGGGGCCGCGACATGGCCGGGGTTGGACCGGTCGGCCTTCTCCGTGGCCGGGATGTCCGAGGAGACGGCGACGTCGCGGATCTGGATGGGCCGCAGCTGGCCGTTGAGCGTGGACATCACCGTGCGCATGCCCCGCTCGTCGGCCTCGCCGATCGCCTCCAGGGCGATGAGGAGACGGACGCCGGGTTCCAGGTCGACGGCGTACTCCTTGCCCGGGCGCAGGCCGTAGAAGAAGTCCTTGCTGTCCAGGAGGCTGGTGTCGCCGTAGGACTGGCGGTGGGTCTCGAACTCGCGGGTCGGGGCGGGGAACAGGAGCCGGTTGAGGGTCGAGCGGCGGTCCTTCTCCAGGCCGGTGCGGTCCTCGGCATTCAGTTCCTGCACGGGCTTGGCGTCGGCGCGGCCCTGGAGGGCCTTGCTGCGGAAGGGCTCGGGCCAGCCGCCGGGCGGGGTGCCGAGCTCGCCGCGCAGGAAGCCGATCACCGAGTCGGGGATGTCGAAGCGGTCCGGCGTCTCCTCGAACTCCTTGGGGTCGACCCCGGCGCCGACCAGGTGCAGGGCGAGGTCGCCGACCACCTTGGAGGACGGGGTGACCTTGACCAGGTGGCCGAGGATCCGGTCGGCGGCCGCGTACATCGCCTCGATGTCCTCGAAGCGGTCGCCGAGGCCGAGGGCGACGGCCTGGGTGCGCAGGTTGGAGAGCTGGCCGCCGGGGATCTCGTGGTCGTAGACGCGCCCGGTCGGGGAGGCGAGGCCCGCCTCGAAGGGGGCGTAGATCTTGCGGACGCTCTCCCAGTACGGCTCCAGGTTCCCGACGGCCCTCAGGTCAAGGCCCGTGGGCCGGTCGGAGTGGTCGGTCGCGGCGACGATCGCCGAGAGGGAGGGCTGCGAGGTCGTACCGGCCATGGAGGCCACGGCACCGTCGACCGCGTCCGCGCCCGCCTGGATCGCGGCCAGGTAGGTGGCGAGCTGGCCGCCCGCGGTGTCGTGGGTGTGGATGTGGACCGGCAGGTCGAACTCGCGGCGCAGCGCCGAGACGAGCTTGGCGGCGGCGGGGGCGCGCAGCAGGCCCGCCATGTCCTTGACGGCCAGGACGTGGGCGCCCGCGTCGACGATCTGCTCGGCGAGGCGGAGGTAGTAGTCGAGGGTGTAGAGGCGCTCGTTCGGGTCGGACAGGTCCGAGGTGTAGCAGAGGGCGACCTCGGCGATCGAGGTGCCCGTGGCCCGTACGGCTTCGATCGCGGGGCGCATCTGGCTGACGTCGTTGAGGGCGTCGAAGATGCGGAAGATGTCGATGCCGGTCTCGGCGGCCTCCTGCACGAAGGCGTCCGTGACCTCGGTCGGGTACGGGGTGTAGCCGACGGTGTTGCGGCCGCGCAGCAGCATCTGGAGGCAGATGTTGGGGACGGCCTCGCGCAGGGCGGCGAGCCGCTCCCAGGGGTCCTCGGCGAGGAAGCGCAGGGCGACGTCGTAGGTGGCGCCGCCCCAGCACTCCAGGGAGAGCAGCTCGGGGAGCGTGCGGGCGACCACGGGTGCCACGGCGAGCATGTCCTTCGTGCGGACCCGGGTGGCGAGCAGCGACTGGTGGGCGTCGCGGAACGTGGTGTCGGTGACGCCGATGGTCGGGGACTCGCGCAGCCAGCGGGCGAAGCCCTCCGGGCCCAGCTCGGTGAGCTTCTGCTTGGAGCCCGCGGGCGGCTCGATGTCCGGGGTCCTGGGCAGCTTGGAGACGGGCTCGATCAAGTCGGGCCGCTCGCCGTGCGGCTTGTTCACCGTCACGTCGGCCAGGTACGTGAGCAGCTTGGTGCCGCGGTCGGCCGAGTGGCGGGCGGTCAGCAGGTGCGGGCGCTGCTCGATGAACGACGTGGTGACGTTGCCCGCCTGGAAGTCCGGGTCGTCGAGGACGGCCTGGAGGAACGGGATGTTGGTCGCCACGCCGCGGATCCGGAACTCGGCGACGGCACGCCGGGCCCGGTTGACCGCGGTGGTGAAGTCCCGGCCCCGGCAGGAGAGCTTGACCAGCATCGAGTCGAAGTGAGCGCTGATCTCCGTACCGGCGTGGGTGGTGCCGCCGTCGAGGCGGATACCGGAGCCGCCGGGCGAGCGGTAGGCGCTGATGCGGCCGGTGTCCGGGCGGAAGCCGTTGGCGGGGTCCTCGGTGGTGATACGGCACTGGAGGGCGGCGCCGTGCAGCCGCACCGTCTCCTGGGAGAGCCCGAGGTCGGCGAGGGTGGCGCCGGCGGCGATGCGCAGCTGGGCCTGGACGAGGTCGACGTCGGTGACCTCCTCGGTGACCGTGTGCTCGACCTGGATGCGCGGGTTCATCTCGATGAAGACGTGGTTGCCCTCGCGGTCGAGGAGGAACTCGACGGTGCCCGCGTTGCGGTAGCCGATCTCGCGGGCGAAACGGACGGCGTCGGCGCAGATGCGGTCCCGCAGGTCGGGGTCGAGGTTGGGCGCGGGAGCGAGCTCGATGACCTTCTGGTGGCGGCGCTGGACCGAGCAGTCGCGCTCGTAGAGGTGGATGACGTTGCCGTGGCCGTCGGCGAGGATCTGCACCTCGATGTGGCGGGGCTCGACGACGGCCTTCTCCAGGAAGACGGTCGAGTCGCCGAAGGCCGAGGCCGCCTCACGCGCGGCGGCCTCGATGGACTCCCGCAGCTGGGCGGGGTTCTCGACCCGGCGCATACCGCGCCCGCCGCCACCGGCGACGGCCTTCACGAAGACGGGGAAGCCGATGCCGTCGGCGGCCGCGACCAGCTCGTCCACGTCGGTGGAGGGTGCCGAGGAGCCCAGGACCGGTACGCCGGCGGCACGGGCGGCGGCGACCGCGCGGGCCTTGTTGCCGGTCAGTTCGAGGATGTCGGCGCTCGGGCCGACGAAGGTGATGCCCGCCTCCTCGCAGGCCCGCGCGAGCTCGGGGTTCTCCGAGAGGAAGCCGTAGCCGGGGTAGACGGCGTCGGCACCGGCCTGGCGGGCGGCGCGGATGATCTCGTCGACGGAGAGATAGGCCCGCACGGGATGGCCCGGTTCGCCGATCTCGTAGGCCTCGTCGGCTTTGAGTCGGTGCAGTGAGTTGCGGTCCTCGTGCGGGAAGACGGCGACCGTCCGCGCGCCCACCTCGTACCCCGCGCGAAATGCGCGGATCGCGATCTCACCACGGTTGGCGACCAGTACCTTGCGGAGCATTCCCGTTCCCTTCGGCCTGCCGGTGACGCCCCCATGGTCTCGGCAAAGACCGCCGGTCGCCATGAGAGTCAGCTCACGTGTCGGGGGTGGATTCGCGGCGATCCGCGCGGGTACGGGAGTCCGCGCCCTGAGGTCACTTGAGCGTCTGGGTGAAGGGGGTGACCGGGCGCTCCTGGCGCTCCCCGTCGACGGTGATGTCGACGACCTCGTTGAAGAAGGCGAGCAGCCCCTTGACCGCGGCCACCGCGGGGAGCGGGTCGGGGTAGCTCCAGACGATGTTGGCGTGGCCGCCCGTGGACCAGTACTCGGCGGTGCCCTTGTAGGGGCAGCCGGTGTGGTGGTCGGTGGCTTCGAGGAGGTCGAGGCGGACGTCCTCGCGCGGGATGTAGTAGCGGGTGGGCAGGCTGGTCTCGAAGAGGAGGACGGGACGGCGGGTGTCGGCGACGAGCATCCCGTCGACCTCGACCTGGACGTGGCGGCTGCTGGGCAGGGCGTCGACGCGTTTGTGCGGGTCACGGGGGTGGATGAAGATCTCTTCCTCCTCCTCGTACCAGTGGTCGAGGCCGGTCCCCCAGCGCCGGAACCAGGCGAAGGCGATGTGGTCGGCCAGGTCGGCGGCCGGGAAGGTCCAGGCCGCGTTCTCGACGAGCTCGCCGTTCACTTCGAGGTCGTAGAAGATCCGCGATCCGGTGTGGGTGCCGGTCGCCGGGTTCTTGGCGGGGCGGAGCAGGTCCTCGCGGACGTCGGCGCGCGGGAAGGCGTACAGCGGGACGGGGAAGTCCGGCTCCCAGACGAGGACGGGGTGCCGGCTGTCGACGACGGTGACGTCCGCCTTGCGGCCGCGGACCCAGCGCTCGCTGGGCTCCCACAGCAGGCCTTCCGGGGTGGTCCGTACGTTCGGTGCGGTGGGGAACGTGGTCATGATGGGTCTCCCTTCACCTCTTCAGGAAGTCTGTCAGTCCCGTCAGGAGCCGGTCGACGTCCTTGGTGTCGTTGTAGGGGGCGAGGCCGACGCGGAGGCCGCCGGTGTCGCCGAGGCCGAGGTGGCGGGAGGCCTCGATGGCGTAGAAGGAGCCGGAGGGGGCCTGGACGCCGCGCTCCGCGAGGAAGGCGTACGCGTCGACGGTGCTGTGGTTCTCGAAGGTCAGCAGGACGGTCGGGGTGCGGTCGGCGGCCCTGGAGTGGACGGTGACGCCGTCGAGGGTGGCGAGGCCCTTGTCGATCCGGGTGCGCAGGACGTGTTCGTGGGCTTCGAGGGAGGCGAATCCCGCGGCCAGGCGCTCGCGCCGGGTGCCGGTGGCCGTGGCGTCGAGGTGTTCGGCGAGGAAGTCGACCGCGGCTGTGGTGCCGGCGAGGAACTCGTAGGGCAGGGTGCCGAGTTCGAAGCGTTCCGGGACGGCGTCCGTGGAGGGCAGGAGCTTGTCGGGGCGCAGGGTCTCCAGCAACTCCGGGCGGGCGGCGAGGACTCCGTGGTGCGGGCCGAGGAACTTGTACGGGGAGCAGGTGTAGAAGTCCGCGCCCAGCTGCTCCAGGTCCACGAGGGTGTGGGCGGCGTGGTGGACGCCGTCCACGTGGACGAGCGCGCCGACTTCGTGTGCGGCGCGGGCGATCGCGGGGATGTCGGGGCGGGTGCCGATCAGGTTGGAGGCGGCGGTGACGGCGACGAGCCGGGTGCGGTCGGAGAGTACGGCTCGGATGGCCTCGACCGTCAACTCACCTGTCCGCGGGTCGAATTCGGCCCAGCGGACGGTGGCGCCGGCCGGTTCGGCGGCCTGTACCCAGGGGCGGATGTTGGCATCGTGGTCGAGGCGGGTGACGACCACCTCGTCGCCGGGCGACCAGGTCTTGGCGACGGTGCGCGAGAACTCGTAGGTGAGTTGCGTGGCGCTGCGGCCGAAGACGATCCCCGCCGGGCTCGCCCCCAACAGGTCGGCCATGGCCCGACGGGCCCCACTGACGATGCCCTCGGCGTTGCGCTCCCCGAGCGTCACCTGCCCCCGGTTCGACAGCGGCTGCGACAGGGCGTCGGCGATGGCCCGGATGACGGTTCCGGGGGTCTGGGTGCCGCCGGGGCCGTCGAAGTGGGCGGTACCGGCGGCCAGGGCCGGGAAGTGGGAGCGGATGGCGGCGATGTCGTACGTCACGGGGCTCCTCGGTCCGACCGGTTCGGGAGTCTCAGCCTGTCACGCCGCCCGCGGGCTCACACGATGGGCCCGGTGCACGGCCATCAACACGCCCAGAGAGCCGCCGCCACGCAGGCCCCTCGGTCCGACCGGTTCGGGAGGGGCAGATGACACGCGGGCCACGGCTGTTGCCGGTGTCCTGGTAGAAGCGGGGAGACTGCGGCGCCCCTTCAGGGGCGCGGACCGTATCGACTTGCGGCTCCGCCGCGTGGGCGCGACCGGCCCCACCGGCCGGTCACCCGCCGACCGAGACCTGGACCTGTCACACCGGCCGCAGGCTCTCGCGGTACGCCCGGTTCACGGCCATCAGCTCGTCGAGGGAGTCCCGGGTGCGGACGAGTTCGGCGATGTGGTCGGTGAGCCGGTCGCGTTCCCCGGCCATCCGTTCCAGCGCCGCGTCGGAGGTCTCCTCGCTCGGTGAGTCCACACAGGGGAGGAGTTCGGTGATCGTGCGGCTGGACAGGCCTGCCGCATACATCCGTTGGAGGAACAGCACCCGATCGACCGCGGTCGGCGTGTAGTGCCGCTGGCCGCTCGCGCTGCGGGTGCTGGTGAGCAGCCCCTGCTCCTCGTAGTAGCGCAGGGCCCGGACGCTCACCCCCGACCTCGCCGCCAACTCCCCGATGCGCACGTGTTCCTCCCCAGCGGACTTGACCCTCACATCGACGTCAGGTTTTAGCGTAACCGCACACCCGGGAGGCGGGTGTGACGAACCATCAAGGAGACGTGACGTGACGACCCTTTTCACCGGTTTCCGGCTCGGCGGACTGCGGCTGCCCAACCGCGTGGTGATGGCCCCGATGACCCGGGTCCGGGCCGCCGCCGACGGACTCGCGACGCCGTCGATGGCGCGCTACTACGCCCAGCGGGCCACGGCCGGCCTGCTCGTCTCCGAGGGGGTGCAGCCGAGCCTGGTCGGGCAGTCCAATCCGGGCACACCGGGGCTGTACACCGATGAGCAGGTGGCCGCGTGGCGTCCGGTGACCGAGGCCGTGCACACCAACGGGGGCCGGATCTTCGCGCAGATCATGCACGGCGGGCGGGTCTCGCACCCGGACACCAACGGTCTGCGCCCCGTCGGGCCCTCGGCCGTCCCGGCCGGCGGTGAGGTGTTCACCCCCACGGGACGACAGCCCGCACCGGTGCCGCGGGCACTGCGCACAGAAGAAGTGCCGGAGCACGCCGAGTCCTACGCCGAGGCCGCCCGCCGCGCTGTCGACGCAGGGTTCGACGGAGTCGAACTGCACGGCGCCAACGGCTACTTGATCTCACAGTTCCTCTCCACCAACGCCAACCTGCGCACGGACCGCTACGGCGGCTCGCCGGCCAACCGGATCAGGTTCGCGGTCGAGGCGGCCGCGGCGACCGTCGACGCCGTGGGCGCGGACCGGACGGGGATACGGCTCTCACCGGGCGGCGCCTTCTGGGGAGTCGAGGAGACCGACGTCCCCGAGCTGTACACCGCCCTGCTGACCGAGCTGTCCCGCCTCGGACTCGCCTACGTCCATCTGGAGGCCACCGGCCCGGAGGAGACGCTTGTCCTCCTGCGCGGGGTGTGGCGGGGCGCGCTCGTCATGAACCCGGTGCTGCCGATGGGCGCCAAGCAGACCGGCCGCGACGACGCCGACCGCTGGCTGGGCCTGGGCGCCGACCTCATCAGCTTCGGCCGCGCCTTCATCGCCAACCCCGACCTGGTCGAGCGGCTGCGCACCGGCCTGCCGATCGCCCCCGCCGACGAGGACACCTACTTCCAGGGCGGCGACCAGGGCTATCTCACATACCCCGCATACCAGTACACGGCATGACGTCGAGGTGGCGAGGACACCACGAAAGGGTAACGAGGGTCAACCGGAGGCAATGTCCCGTGGTCTAGCCCAACATGAAGATCTCTTTCCTGCTGCACAACGCCTACGGGATCGGCGGCACCATCACCACGACCTTCAACCTGGCCCAGGCCCTGGCCGAACGGCACGAGGTCGAGATCATCTCCGTGCTGCGGCACCGGGAGCTCCCCAACTTCGTTCTGGATCCCCGGGTTTCGCTGCGGCCGCTGGTCGATCTCAGAGAGGAGAAGGAGCACCCCTTACATCTGTTACCGGCGCGGGTGTTCCCGCGCTCCGAGTACCGGTACGGCCAGTACAGCGAGTTGACCGACCAGCGCATCGCCGAGACCCTCGCCGCGACCGACGCGGACGCGGTGATCGGCACCCGGCCCGGGCTCAACGTGCATCTCGCTGGCCAGGCCCCGCCCCATGTGGCACGGATAGGGCAGGAGCACCTCACCCTGGACAACCACTCACCCCGGCTGCGCACCGCACTGCGGCGGGCGTACCGGAAGCTCGACGTGCTCACCACGGTCACCGAGGCGGACGCGGCCTCCTACCGGCGCCGGATGCGGCTGCCCGGCGTACACGTCGAGGCGCTGCCGAACAGCGTGCCGGACCCCGTGCTGCCGCCCTCGGACGGTTTCGCCAAGGTGGTCGTCGCGGCCGGCCGGCTGGTGCCGGTGAAGCGGTACGACCTGCTCGTCGAGGCCTTCGCCGCGGTCGCCGCAGCACATCCGGACTGGCAGCTGCGCATCTACGGCAAGGGGGAGGAGCACGACCGGCTGCGCCGGCGCATCACCGACCTCGGGCTGTGGAACAACGTCTTCCTGATGGGTGCCGCGGCCCCCATGGAGGCGGAGTGGGTCAAGGGCTCGATCGGGGCGGCCGCCGCCGGCTTCGAACCCTTCGGCATGACCCTCGTGGAGGCCATGCGCTGCGGGCTGCCCGTGGTGAGCACGGACTGCCCGCACGGCCCCGCCGAGATCATCGCGGACGGGGTGGACGGCCGGTTGGTGCCGGTCGGGGACCGGGACGCGCTGGCCGCGGCCCTGCTGGAACTGGTCCGGGACGAGGAGCTGCGCCGCCGGATGGGCCGGGCGGCCCTGGAGAACGCGCGGCGGTTCGCTCCCGGGCCCGTCGTCGAGCAGGCCGAGCGGCTCATCGCGAGCGCGGTCTCGGCGCGGAGGGCGGGACAACCCGTCGCGCGGGAACGGCCATGCGGGGCGCTGGCCGCCCGGGGCTTCGCCGCACGCGACTCCGCGCTGACCGCGGCGAGCGGTGCGCTGCGCATCGTACGGAAGGGGCGGTCGTGACCACACCACGCGCGGGATGCGCGGTCGACGCCGAGGGCCGGATCACCTTCGAGGTGCCGGAGGCGGACGGGCGCCGGTTGCTGCTGCGGCTGCGGCCGAAGAAGGGGCAGCCCGAGGAGATCCTCCACGTCCTCGAACTGGACTCGGCCGCCGAGGGACGCGCGCATGCCGTGCTGGAAGCCGATCCCGAGCTCGCGGAGGGCCGTTGGGACGTGTATCTGCTGCACGGTTCCGAGCGCACGCGCCTGCGTCCGGGCCCGCGCGACCTGCGCGCCCTGGTCGGCGGGCCGCTGCGGGAGCGGTCGGCGCCGCTGGCCGTGCGGGTTCCGTACGTCACCTTGGACGGCTTCCTGGCGGTGCGGACGTGGTTGCGGTCCGCGCACGCCGAGGTCGAGCGCGTGGACGTCATGGACCGGGCGCTGACGTTCGCGGCCCGAACGCACGGCGCCTCGCTGCCGGCCGGGGCCCGCGTGGAGCTGCGGCTGCGGAAGGGCGGTGGCGTCATCCGCACCCTGACTCCGGCGGCCGCCGAGGACGGCCGCGGCTTCTCCTTCACGGTCGACGACGAGGACCTGGACACCGGCATCTGGGACCTGTTCCTACGGCCCGCTCCCGGAGCCCCGACGATCCGGCTCGCCCGTCTCCTGGACGACGTGGCGGACCGCAAGGCGGTGTTCGTCTACCCGGGCGTCACGATCGGGGGTGCCGTGGTGCGGCCGTACTACACGGTCGACAACGACCTGTCCCTGGAGGTGACGCGGGCCGGCTGAGGCAGGGCTGAGGCCCGGGTCGCTCTCGGACCACGACGGATTGGCGGTGTGCGGAACGACCGCGTCGAGTGCGACCGGCTGCGCCTCGGGCATCTGGCCGCCGCGGCCGCGCTGCGGATCAGGGACGACGTGCCCGTCATGCCACCTCGTACGGAGACCGACCGCTGTTTCTCACGCCGGCCGAGGGACGGATGGGCAGCGATGCGGGGCTCACCCCCAGCGCACCTGCAGGGTGGGCGGCTTGCGGAAGACCAGGCCGCGCGGGGCGGCGGGGTGGTCCGGGTCGAGACGCAGGGCAGGGAGGCGGTCGAGAAGGTGCCGTAGGGCGATGCGGGTCTCCAGGCGGGCCAGATGGGCGGCGAGGCAGTAGTGCGGGCCATGGGCGAAGGCGAGTTGGAGGCGGGCGTTGGCACGGCGGACGTCGAAGCGGTCGGGGTCGGGGAAGACCGCTGGGTCCCGGTTGGCGCCCGCGAGGGAGACGGTGACGAGGTCACCCTCGCGGATCGTGGCCCGGCCGAGGGTGTTGTCACGGGTGGCGTAACGGTCCACGATGGCCGCGCCGGGTTCGAGCCGCAGGGACTCCTCGATCGCGCCGTCCAGGAGAGCGAAGTCTTGCTGGACAAGGGCGAGTTGGTCGGTGTCCCGGAGCAGATGCAGCAGCGCGTTGGTGATCATCGCCTCGGTGGTCTCTATGCCCCCGAACATCAACACCGCGGCGTTGGAGGCGACTTCCGGCAGCGTGAGGCGGTCTGCCGCGGAGACGAGGAGCGAGGAGGCGGACCTGGCGGTGACGGTGGTCTCCACCGCTGCCCGCAGTTGGGTGTACGCCTTCTCGCCCGCTTCTCCCGCGGTGTGGCCCGCCGTGATGTCCGAGACCGTCCGCACGATGGCCTCGTACCAGGAGAGCACCGTGTCCGTGTCGGCGCCCACCAGCCCGAGCGCCTCGGTCACGACCGCCACGGCGAGCGGGCCGGCGAAGGCCCGTCGGAGTTCCGCCGCGCCCGCCGGTTCGATGCCGGTGACCAGGCGGTCGGTCTCCCGCTCGAGGAACTCGGCGAATCCTTCCCGTACTTCACGAGGGCGGAAGGGCGCGGCGAACGGCTCGCGGTGCCGGGCGTGCTCGTCGCCGTCCAGGGAGAGCATGCTCGGGCCGACGACCTGGGCGGTCGAGAAACGGGGATCGTCGACGGTGAAGGTCTCGGCGTCCCGCATCACGTCGAGCACGAGATCGCGACGGGTCACCAGCCAGCCGTTCAGCTCGGGCAGCCACGACACCGGCTCGTGGGCGCGGAGTTCGGCCAGCCGTGGGTGGGGGTCATGGGCGAGTTCGGCCAGCGTGGTGGCGGCGCCGAGCGGGAATCCGAGCACGCCCCAGACTAACCCGGTGGAAAACCCGTGGCAGATGCGGGCGGGGAGGCCTTACGCTTCCCCACGATGACGACTCACACTCCTGAACGATTGGGGGTCCCGTCCGCGCAAGGTGAGTGCTGATGCTCACTTCGACCGCGAACGAGGACATCCGTACGTCCTTCTGGCCGCGCGTGCGCGAGTTCGCCGTGCCGGCCTCCATGATCGAGACCGCGACCGCCCGCCGCCTCGCCGGGGACTGGGCGGGGGCCTGTGCCGCCGCCGGCTTCGACGTCGACCTCAACCTCCGTGCCCTGGCACGCGGTCACGGCCGGGAACTCGCGTCCCGGGTCCGGGCCGATCTCCGCTCACTGGCCCCCGATCTGCTGCGCTGGCACATGCCGAGGATCGCTCCCGACGGGCTGCTGCGGCCGGGCCTGACCCTGACGCTGGCCCGGTACGACACCGACGGCGGCCCCGTGCATCTCGTGGCCCGGACCGCGCCCGCCTGGGCGGACGCCGGGCAGCGGATCAGCCTCGCCCTGTGGTCCCGCTCGGCACCCGACGCCGTACGACATCCGCATCCGCATCCGCGACCCAACCGACGGTTCCGGCTGGATCTGCATCGGCATCTGTGGGATGCGGGGCGGGCGGGTGAGCTGCGGGAGCGGGCGGGGGTCGGTGCGGCGTGGGGCCCTAGGGGGGTGGGGGCTGGTGGGGCGTGGGGCCATTGGGGGGCAGGGGCCGGTGACCCGGGAGACCCGCCAAGGGCGCGGGCCTGGCGGAGCCTGGCCGACCCCGGCGCCGACGACGCCCGACGCCGGGGCGAGTCCGGTACCGACCGAGGCTGGGACGGCCGCGGTGCCGGGCCGGGGCGGGACGGCAGCCGCCGCAGTCCGATCTGGGACGTCAGCGGTCACGGGCCGGAGCAGGACAGCAGCCACCGCGGTCCGGGCCAGCGCGTCAGCCGCGACGGCCCACAGCCGCACGGCAACGGTCACGAGCCACAGCAGAACAGCAGCCACCGCAGCACAGGCCGGGACGGCAGCCGTGACGGGCTGACCCATGACGGCAGCCGTCCAAGCCGCGACAGCAACCGTCGCCGCCCGCGTCGGGCAACCGGCGACGTGTGGGACGGTTCGGACGCCGGCGCGGTGTCCGGCCCGGGGTCCACGAACCGTCAACCCACGCCGGTCAAACCGGAGTTGAGACCCACCGTCCCGCACGGCTGTGCCGTCGACCGTTGGGTGGCCGAGGCGCGGATCCTGCTCGGTGCCGAGGGGCGGTCCGCCGGCCGTGTGCTGGTGCGGTTCGGGGGGCGCCGGCGGTTGGTGCTGGAAATCTCCGCGGACGACGACCTGATACGGCCCGTGCCGACACCCACCGCCGGAACCGTCTCCGCGCTCCCCGTCCTGCCCGACACGGCGACCTGGGTCCTCCCCGACCTCGAACTCCTGCGCACCGGCGCGATCGAGGCCGACCGGCTGCACCCCCTCGTCGCCGCCGCCCTGGCACCGGACCGCAGTACGGCCACCGGACCGCCCCGGGTCCCCGACGGGCCGGCACAGCAGCGGCTCGTGGAGTGCCGCGGCGCCCGGCACCGGATCGGTCTGGTCGACGGGGTCCTGGCCCCGCTGGACCACGACCCGGACGAGATCCGTCGCGAGGAGCTGCTGGCCGCGCTGACCGGCACTCCACTCCCCTGTCTCCAGGCCATCGACGAGGCACACCGCCGCCCGCACTGCCTGGACGGCGTCCGCGAACGCCTGGTGCACGGCGACACCGCCGGCGCGCTGGCCGTCGTAGAGGCGCTGCTCGGCCCCGAGGCGCTGTTGCGCACCGGGCCCCTCCGGGACGAACTGGAAGCGGCCGCGCTACGGCGCATCACGTACGGCCTCTTCAGGACGGGCCTGTCGGGGCCGAACCCCGCCCGGTTCGCACCCGGTCCGAGCGCCGGCGGCTCCCGGTCCCGGCGTACACGTCCACGCCACGCGACCTCCCGATGAACCCTCCGCGCCCTCCACAGACCCCCTTCTCCTGGCCCGCTCCTAGCCCATAGGTGATCACACATGACCACATACGCCCCTGCCCCCGACTCCCAACTCGACGTCGCCGCAGACCTGTTGACCCTGCTGCGCCGATCCACCACCGAACCTCGCCCCGACTCCCAGCTGGCGGCCCTGACCCTGGCCGTCGCCGCCGACCTGCCCGTACTGCTGTGGGGCGAGCCGGGGATCGGCAAGACCGCGGCCCTGACCCAGCTCGCCGCCGCCCTGGACCTCCCCCTGACCACGGTGATCGCCAGCGTGCACGAGCCGTCCGACTTCTCGGGCCTGCCCGTGGTCGGCGACGATCCCGCGACGCAGGGCGTGCCCATGGCCCCGCCGGACTGGGCGGTACGGCTGGTGCGGGCCGGGCGCGGACTGCTGTTCCTGGACGAGTTGTCCACCGCCCCACCTGCCGTGCAGGCCGCGCTGCTCAGGCTGGTGCTGGAGCGGCGGATCGGCGCCCTGCAACTGCCGCCCGGAGTAAGGATCGTGGCCGCCGCCAACCCCCGGTCCTCGGCGGCCGACGGCTGGGAACTGAGCCCTCCGCTGGCCAACCGGTTCGTCCATCTGCAGTGGACCCACGACCACGAGGTCGTCGTACGCGGACTCGGCGGGACCTGGCCCCGGGCGACACTGCCGCGGCTCGATCCCGGGAAGCTGCCGGAGGCGGTGGAGTTCGCCCGGCGGGCGGTGTGCGGGCTGCTCGCCGCGCGGCCCACGCTCGTGCACCGGTTGCCTTCCGGCGAGACCCGGCGGGGCGGGCCGTGGCCGTCGCCGCGGAGCTGGGACATGACCCTGTCCCTGATCGCCTTCGCGACCGCGGCCGGCTCCGCGCGGGACGTGCTCTCCCTGCTGGTCCGGGGCACGGTGGGGGACGGTCCGGGACTCGAACTGCTGGCGAGCCTGGACCGGCTGGACCTGCCCGATCCGGAGGACGTGCTCGCCGACCCGGCGGGGGCCGTCCTGCCCGAGCGTGGAGATCTGCGGCAGGCGGTGCTCGACGGTGTGGTGGCGGCCGTACGCGCGCGGCCGGACCGGGCCCGTTGGGAGTCGGCCTGGGCGGTGCTGGTCCGGGCGCTGGAGACCGGCGCCCCGGACCTGGTGGTCGTGCCCGCGACCACGCTCGCCTCGCTGCGCCGGCCGGACTGGGACGTACCGGCGGCGATCGAGAAGCTGGCCGGGACGGTGGTGCTGTCGCAGCGGGCGGACCGGGCCGCGGTCGCCGCCGAGGGTCGCCGATGAGTACGAGCGCCCCCGAAGAGGTGGGCGTCCTGGACCGCGAGAAGCTCTTCGCCGCCCGTCTCCACGCCGCCCGCGCCCGCCCCTACCTGGCCACCGCGCTCTTCGCCCTGCACACCGTCGAGTCGAAGCGGGTGCCGACCATGGCCGTGGACCGGCACTGGCGGTGCTATGTCTCGCCGGCGTTCGTGGACCGGACGCCGGTGGAGGAACTGGCGGGCGTGTGGGTGCACGAGGTGTCGCATCTGCTGCGCGACCATCACGGGCGCGGAGACCGGGTGGCCCGGGACCGCGGGCTGGCCGGCGTGGGCGACCGGCTGCGGATGAACATCGCCGCGGACTGCGAGATCAACGACGACGTGTACGGCGACGGGCTGGTCCGGCCCGAGGGTGCCGTCGAGCCGCGGCGCCTGCGACTGGGCGAGGGACGGCTGATGGAGGAGTACCTGAGGGACATCAGCCTCGGGCCGCTCACCCTTGACCTGTCCTGGCTGGACTGCGGGAGCGGCGCCGACGGCCTGGAGCGTGAGTGGGACCTGGGAGCCGACGGTGCGGACGGTCTGAGCGAGCAGGCACGGGACGCGGTCCGCTTCCGGGTCGCGGAGGGCATCAAGGCACGCCCGGGACACGCCCCGCAGGGGTGGCGGCGGTGGGCGGAGGAGGCGTTCCATCCGCCGCAGCCGTGGCGGGAGTTGCTGGGGGCGGCGCTGCGTTCGGCGGTCTCCGGTGCCGGGTCGGGCGACGACTACAGCTACGGGCGTCCGTCGCGGCGCTCGGCCGGGGTGCCCGGCGCGGTGCTGCCGAGTCTGCGGCGCAGGCCGCCCCGAGTGTGCGTGATCATCGACACCTCGGGCTCGGTCAGCGACGCCGAACTGGGCAGCGCACTCCTTGAGGTCGCCGCGATCTCCCGTGCCGTGGGCGGCCGCCGCGACCTGGTCACCGTGCTGTCGTGCGACGCGGCGGCCGGAACGGTGCGTCCGCTGTGCCGGGCCGAGGGCATCCCGCTGACCGGCGGCGGGGGTACCGACCTGCGCTCGGGCTTCGACAAGGCACTGCGCTCCCGGCCCCGGCCGGACGTCGTCGTGGCCCTGACCGACGGCCAGACGCCCTGGCCGAGCGCGCGGCCGTCCTGCCGTACGGTGGTCGGCCTCTTCCCCCGGCCCGGGGCGAGTGGGGCGCAACGCGAGAACAACCCCGAGTACGTGCCCGACGCGCCACCCGCGTGGGCCCGAGTGGTCGAGATCGGGTCGGCGTCCGGTGTTCGGTGAGCCCTGAACTCGGCTGCCGGGCAGGCCGGTTGACGACGACCGGCCCCACGGGGTGGACGCGGAGGCGGTGAACCACGAGATCATGGGGTCCTGCGCTGTCCTGAGCGCATTGCGCGCCTGGGTGGGAGGAGCGTCATGACCAATGTCGACGTGCACCAGCATCTGTGGACCCCTGCGCTGGTGACGGCCCTGAGGGCGCGTCGCGAGCCGCCGTGTCTCGACGGCTGGACGCTGCATCTGGACGGTGAGCCACCCTACGACCTTCCGCCCGCCGACCACGACGTGGCCCTGCGCGCCGAACTCGCCGCCACCGACGGCCTCGGCCTCGCGCTCGTCTCGCTGTCCGCGCCGATCGGCGTGGAGTGGCTGCCCGCGGCCGAGGCACAGCCCCTCCTTGACGCCTACCACGAGGGCTCGGCCGCGCTCCCCGAACCCTTCGGGGCGTGGGCCGCCGCGTGCGTGCGGGACATCGACGCCAAGGCCACGGGCAAGGCCCTCGACCAGGGGTTCGCCGGTCTCCAGCTGCCCGCCGACGCCCTTGCGGACGCGGCCGGTTACGCCCGGTGCGCCCCACTGCTCGATCTGCTCGAACAACGCGACCTCCCGCTGTTCGTGCACCCGGGGCCCGCGGCCGGCGGCTCGGCGGGGCCTGGCTGGTGGCCCGCGATGGTGCCCTACGTCCAGCAGATGCACGCCGCCTGGTTCGCCTTCCGCGCCCACGGCCGGCCTCGTCACGCCCGGCTGCGGGTCTGCTTCGCGCTGCTGGCCGGGCTCGCCCCGCTGCACGGCGAGCGGTTCGCCGCCCGCGGGGACGGCGACAGCCGGCCGGACCCGTTGGTCTTCGTCGAGACGTCCTCGTACGGTCCGCGCGCGGTGGAGTCCGTCGTCCGGGCGCTCGGCGTGGACGCCGTGATCCAGGGTTCGGACCGGCCGTACGCGGAGCCGCCGCAGCACCCCGGCCACGGACTCGGCGGAGCGGCCGCGTATGCCTTCCGCATCGCCAACCCCCGGAGACTGCTCACAGGGAAGGACTGATCTCGCGGCCCGGACCAGGGAAAAGTCAATTAATGGCAACGGTTTTCACATAACGGCCGCCAGATCTGTTTACGACAATCATTTCCACCTAGCGTGGCGGAGCAATCAGAACCGCGCTTGGAGGATCCATGTCCACGTCCCCGTCCCGCCGTCTGGCGCTGCTCGTCGGCGCCTCCGTCGCCCTGTTGGCAGG
Organism: Streptomyces sp. NPDC048420; assembly: GCF_040651535.1. Taxonomy (NCBI): domain Bacteria; kingdom Bacillati; phylum Actinomycetota; class Actinomycetes; order Kitasatosporales; family Streptomycetaceae; genus Streptomyces; species Streptomyces sp. NPDC048420. Next base: position 146,706 of record NZ_JBEZKG010000001.1, on the reverse strand, counting down.
CTGCGGCAGCTCCTCGGACTCCGGGAGCGACGGGAGCGCCTCCGCCGCCCCGGCGGCGTCCTCCAAGGTCGCCGTCGTCGCCTCCACCAACGTCTACGGCGACATCGTCTCGCGCATAGGCGGCGACAAGGTCTCCGTCACCTCGGTCATCAGCGACCCCGACCAGGACCCGCACTCCTACGAGGCCAGCACCCAGAACCAGCTGGCCCTGTCGAAGGCGAAGGTCGTCGTCGAGAACGGCGGCGGCTACGACGACTTCGTGGACCGGATGCTCAAGAGCGGCGGCAACTCCTCCGCCGAGGTGATCAACGCGGTGAAGGTCTCCGGCCACACCGCGCCCAAGGGCGGCGAGCTCAACGAGCACGTCTGGTACGACTTCCCGACCGTCGCGAAGATCGCCGACCGTATCGCCGCCGCCCTCGGCAAGGCCGACCCCTCGAACGCAGCCGTCTACACGAAGAACGCCGAGGTCTTCAAGGCCGCCCTGAAGCCGCTTGAGGCCAAGGAGGCGCAGATCAGGAAGGAACACGCCGGTGCGGCGATCGCCATCACCGAGCCGGTGCCGCTGTACATGACCACGGCGAGCGGCCTGGTCGACAAGACGCCCGCGGAGTTCAGCGAGGCCATCGAGGAGGGCACCGACGTCTCCCCCAAGGTCCTCCAGGAGGCGCTCGCCCTCTTCTCCGAGAAGCAGGTCAAGGCGCTGGTCTACAACGAGCAGACCTCGGGGCCGCAGACCGAGAAGTCCGAGCAGGCGGCCAAGGCGGCGGGCATCCCCGTGGTCCCGGTGACCGAGACCCTGCCGAGCGGCAAGAACTACCTCACCTGGATGACCTCCAACGTCGACGCGCTCGCGAACGCGCTGGCCAAGTGAGCCCGATACCCCCGCCGGTGATCAGCCTGCGCGGTGCCGCGCTGTCCTACGGCGCCCGCACGGTCTGGCACGGCCTCGAACTCGACGTACAGCCAGGGGAGTTCCTCGCGGTCCTGGGCCCGAACGGAGCCGGCAAGACCAGCTTCGTACGGGCCTTGCTGGGCCGACAGCCGCTGTCCGCCGGGGAGTTGACGGTCCTCGGCCGCCCTCCCCGCGAGGCGGCCCGGCACATCGGTTACGTGCCCCAGCAGGCGTCCCTGTCCGCGCAGGCGATGCTCCGCGCCCGCGATCTCGTCCGGTTCGGCATCGACGGGCACCGTTTCGGACCGCGGCTGCGAACGGCGGGCGTGCGCAGCCGCGTCGACGAGATCCTCGCCTCCGTGGGCGCCTCGGCCTACGCCGACGTACCCGTGGGCCAGTTGTCCGGCGGCGAGCGTCAGCGTGTCCGCATCGGGCAGGCGCTCGCGACCGATCCCGAGATCCTGCTGTGCGACGAGCCGCTGCTCTCCCTCGACCTCCACCACCAGCGTGCGGTCACCGAGCTGGTGGACGCCCGCCGCCGCTCCCACGGCACGGCAGTGGTGTTCGTGACCCACGAGATCAACCCGGTCCTCGACCTGGTGGACCGGGTGCTCTACCTGGCGCCCGGCGCCCATCGGGTCGGCACCCCCGACGAGGTCCTCACCTCCGAGTCCCTGTCCCGCCTGTACGGCACCCGGGTCGACGTCGTCAACGTGCGCGGACGGGTGGTCGTCGTCGGCGCCCTCGACGAGCCCGCGCACCACGTGCCCGAGGAGGTTCGCCCATGACCGTCTGGCACGAGCTGTTCGACTTCGAGAACTACGGCGAACTCCTGGTCCTGGTCCGCAACTCGCTCATCGTCGGCGCGGCCCTCGGACTGGTCGGCGGTCTCGCCGGGGTCTTCGTCGCGATGCGCGATCTGCCCTTCGCGGTGCACGGCATCAGCGAGCTGTCGTTCGCGGGCGCCTCCGGGGCGCTGCTGATGGGCATGAACATCGTGGCCGGCTCGATCACCGGCTCGCTCCTCGCGGCCGGCGCGATCGGCCTGCTCGGCACCCGCGCGCGTGACCGCAACTCGGTGATCGGCATCCTGATGCCGTTCGGACTGGGGCTCGGGGTGCTCTTCCTCGCCCTCTACAAAGGGCGGGCGGCGAACAAGTTCGGTCTGCTCACCGGACAGATCGTCGCCGTGGACACCCCGCAGACGACCTGGCTGCTCGTCACCTCCGCGGTGGTCCTGATCGCCCTCGCGGTGATGTGGCGCCCGCTCGCGTTCGCCAGCGCCGACCCCGACGTCGCCGAGGCCCGCGGAGTCCCGGTGCGCGGGCTCTCCTTCGCCTTCATGATCGTGCTCGGGCTGGCGGTCGCGCTGTCCGTGCAGGTCGTGGGCGCTCTGCTGGTGCTCTCGCTGCTGATCACCCCGGCCGCGGCGGCCGCCCGGGTCACCGCGTCCCCGGTCCTGCTGCCCCTGTTCAGCGTGGTCTTCGCCATGGCGTCGATCGAGGGCGGCATCCTGCTCGCCCTGGGCAGCAGCATCCCGATCAGCCCGTACGTCACGACGATCTCGTTCCTGATCTACGTCGTCTGCGGCACGGTCGGCCGGTACCGGACCCGGCGCTGGGGCGCCCGGCTGAGCGTGAGACCCAGCTCATAGCTTCGACAGCCCGGATGTGGTCCAATACGCCATAAGTGTGACGAATCGGACTCCATCTTTCGAGGACATGCACCACATGACCCACCCCCGCCTGTACACACGCTCGGCCCCCTTCCTGCCTTCGGAGACCCTCCGGGAGCTGTCCGAGGCGGCCCGGGCGGCGGGGACCGGGCAGGTGCTGGACGAGCTGTGGACGGCCCGCCGGTTCCTGGACGGGACACCGGCGGCCGTCGCGGTCCTGGACGCGGACCTGCGCTATCTGTACCTCAACGACACCCTGGCGGAGTTCAACGGGCTGCCCGTGGAGGACCACATCGGCCGCCCCATGCCGGAGGTGATCCCCGGCTCCGGGCCCTCGGCGGAGGTGGTGCGCGAGGTGATCCGTACCGGACGGCCGCAGACGGTCGTGTTCGACGGCCGGGCGCCCGTGGACCCGGTGGACGCGCCGCGCTGGTGGCTCGGTGCCTTCCACCGGCTCGACGGCGAGGACGGCGAGATCCTCGGCGTCGCCGCCGTCGTCATGGAGGTCACCGAGGGGATCCAGCAGCGTGAGTCGCTGCGGCGGGCCCAGGAGCGTCTGGAACTGCTGGAGGAGACCGCCGCCCGGGTCGGCAGCACGCTCGACGCGGCCGAGGCCTGTCGGGCGCTGACCGATGTGCTGGTGCCGCGGTTCGCCGACTACGCCGTCGTGGACGTGCTCGACCCCGAGGGCACCCGCCGGGCCCCGGCCACCCCCATGCCGGTGCGGTTGCGGCGGATGGCGGTGGCCGCCGCTCCCGGCATGCCCGAGCCGCTGACCCCCGTGACCAGAAGCGGCGAGGTGATCTTCCACCAGGCCAGCTCGTCGATGGCCCAGGTGCTGACCAGGCACGAGCCCATGGTGCTCATACGGCCCGACGACGACACCGTGCGCCTCCTGGCTCCCACCCGGCAGCGGCTGGAGCGCTATCGGGCCCTGGAGCTGCACTCGGTGGCGTATCTGCCCCTGATGGTGGGCGGCGAGCCGGTGGGAGCCGTCGTCGTCGGCCGCCGAGGAGACTCCCCGGAGTTCACCCAGGAGGACATCGAGCTCCTGGAGCTGCTGACCGCGCGGGCCGCGACGGGCATCGGTCACGCGCTGCGCTACACCCACGAGCACGAGACCGCCCTGGAGATGCAGCGCGCCTTCCTGGCCACCCCGCACACTCCGGGGCCTGGCGTGGAGATCGCCAGCCGCTATCTGCCGGCCGGGCGGGGCGCCGAGGTCGGTGGCGACTGGTTCGACGCGGTCGCCCTGCCCTCCGGGTGCACGCTGCTCGTGGTCGGGGACGTCATGGGGCACGGGGTGCGGGCCGCCGCGGCCATGAGCGAGTACCGCTCTGTGATCCGAGCTCTGGCCCTGCAGGGCCTCGCCCCCGACCGGCTGCTCACCGAGGCGGACCGCACCGCCCACGCGCTCGACCTGGACCGCGTCGCGACCTGTGTGCTGGCCCTGCTGGATCCCGATGCCGGACACGCCGTGCTGGCCACGGCCGGTCATGTCCCGCCCCTCCTGGTCCGCCCCGACACCGCCCCCGAACTCGCGGACCTGCCCGTCGGCCCCCCGCTGGGCACGGGCTCCGGCGGGTACGAGAGCCGGCACTGCCCGCTGCCACCGGGCTCCCTGCTGCTGGCCTACACCGACGGGCTCGTGGAGCGGCGCGGCCAGGACATAGACGCCGGCCTCGACGCCCTGACGGCCATGCCCATCGCCTCCGGACACCCCCTGCCGGACATCCTCACCACCGTCATCGACCGCCTGGCCCCGGCCAACTCGGAGGACGACGTCACGCTGCTGGCGGCCCGGACCCTCTGACGGCGGCCCGGCCCTCGGTGACCTTGGAGCCCTGGGCTCCGCGCAAGGCGTCATCTTCGGCCCGTCGGAGGCCAGTTGTGGCGCGACAGGTGGTCTCGTCGGGGTGGCGTTCAGTCAAACGTGGGGCAGTCCCGAAGACCCTCGCCGCCGGGCACGGTGACGCGCATACGTTCCGGGCATCCGACGGACGGACCCGGCGCGGGCCCGCCGCGATCCACAGACACAGAGGAGGCACCGTGGCGAGTGTGGAAGTGTCGCTGAAGGAGATGCTGGCCGGGACGGAAGGAGCGATGGCGGCCGCGGTCGTCGACTACACCAGCGGGATGGCGTTGGGCACGCTGGGCGGCGGCAAGGACCTGGACATGACGGTCGCGGCGGCCGGCAACACCGATGTCATCCGGGCCAAGGTGCGCACCATGGAGCAGTTGGGCCTCAAGAGCAGCATCGAGGACATCCTGATCACGCTCGGGACCCAGTACCACCTCATCCGCCTGGTGACCGGCCGCAACGGCAACGGGCTGTTCCTGTATCTGGTCCTCGACAAGGCCCGCTCGAACCTGGCCATGGCGCGCCACCAACTCAGGCGTGTGGAGGAGCAGTTGGAGATCTAGGCCCCCTTCCAGGTCGGGGATGTCGCGCGCCCACGATGTGAAGACTTCTTCAAGTCGCCACATCCACATGAGTCCAATCCGTGGCCGCCCGCCGTCCCCGACCAGCAGGATCGGCATCGACGACCCGTCCCGTCCGGCAGGGAGCGAGCCCCCCCCCCATGCACGTCCCCCTCTACCAGGCCAAGGCGGACTTCTTCCGCATGCTGGGGCACCCCGTGCGCATCCGCGTGCTGGAACTGCTCCAGCACGGGCCCGTCCCCGTCCGCGACCTGCTCGCCGACATCGACATCGAGCCCTCCAGCCTGTCCCAACAGCTGGCCGTCCTACGCCGCTCGGGCATCGTCGTGTCCATCCGGGAGGGCTCCACGGTGAGTTACGCCCTCGCCGGCGGCGACGTCGCCGAACTCCTGCGCGCGGCCCGCCGTATCCTCACCGAACTCCTCGCGGGCCAGAACCAGCTCCTGACGCAGCTCCAGCAGGCCGACACCGCCACGTCGGGCCCGTGTCGGCAGCAGCAGCCCCCTCTCAGCCGCAGCCGAAACGAACGGCTCGCCCCTACGGCGCCCGCGGCACCCGCCGACCGGCCCCGCTGAACGGGGCCCCTGTGCCTCCGCCGAGTACCGTCGTCGTCAGGCCCGGGGGCCGGGCTGCCGCTCGGCGAGGCCGTGCCAGTACCTGGCCTCCTCCTCGTCGCCCTCCGCCGCGGCCACGTCGCCCAGCAGCGCCAGCACCGCCGCCGGGAGGGGGTGCGCGAACGGCGGCGGTGACGCGGGGGCGTCAGTGACCGCTCCGCCCGGTGCCGTGCCACCGCCCGCGGGGAGAGGAGGCCGCTCGGGCCGGGCACCCTCGACCACTTCCGTCTCCGTCTCTTCGGACACGGTGGGCGCCAGAACCTCCCGGGCGCGCTCCCGCTGCCCCAGGCTGAGCAGCAACTCGGCGTACTCCTCGCGCACGGCGAACTCGATTTCGTGGTCACCGCACGCGAGGGCCTGCTCGAACCAGGGGCACGCCTCCTCCGGCCGGTCGTCCGCGACCAGCACCTGTGCCAGCAGCCGCAGGCCCTGCGGCCGGTGCTCGGTGTCCTCGGAGCGGGCGAGCGGCAGCAGCGTCTCCTCGGCCTCGCGCCACAGTTCCATGCGGAACAGGGTGCCGCCCAGGTATCGGCGGGCCTGCCACTCGACGCCGGGGTCTGCGGTGGCGAGCGCGTCGGACAACAGGCGCCGCGCCTCCTCCAGCTCGTCCTCGGACAGCCGTACGACGCCGAGCAGGACGCCGGCCGAGGGCGCGGTGTCCGGGTCGCCCATGCCGAGCGAGCTCTCCAGGAGTTCCCCGGCGGCCTTGATGTCGCCGATCTCCAGCAGGTGTTCGCCCATGCCGAAGTAAGCCACTGCGATCGCCTGGGAGTCGCCGGACTCCTCCACGCCCGGCAGCAGTTCCTCCGCCGCGTCGACGTCTCCCCTGCGCAGCAGCAGCACGCAGAGATACGCGCGTGCGACGTTGACGACGTCGGCCAGGGCCGGGTCGGGGTCGCCGCTCACGCCCCGCAGCAGGCGGTCGGCCTCGGCGTCGTCGCCGCCGCCCTCCAGCAGGAACTTCGCCAACTGGACCTGTGCCATCCGGGCCACGAGCGCCTCGTCGGCCCGCCCCGCCTCGCGCAGTGCCGCCATGCCTTCCTCGCGGCGGCCGTCGTACACGAGGACCATGCCGAGCAGGGCGGTCGCCCAGGCCACGGCCGCGGCGTTGTCCGACTTGGCGACCACCCGCAGCAGACTCTCGGCGCGGGCGAGGTCGCCGTGGTCGGCGAGGGTGACGGCGAGGTCGACGCGGGCGACCAGCGACCACTCCTCGTGGCCGGAGTCGATGGCGATCCGGTAGGCCTCCTCGGCCTCCGCGATCCGGCCCTCGCCCGACAGGTAGTCACCGAGGATGTCGGCGGCGCGCGGCCCCTGGTCCGGGTGTCCGGACCGGGCCGCCTCCATCAGCAGTTCCGAGGCGCGGCCGGAGATGCCGTCCTGGGCGGCGAGCATCGCGGCAAGGTTGATGCGGGCGATCTGTGTCCAGTCCCGGTGCCCGGAGTCGATCGCCGTGCGGTAGGCCTGCTCGGCCTCCTGTGTCCGGTCGGCCGCGGCCAGCAGTTCACCCAGGACGTCGGCGGCACGCGGGGCCTGTTCGACGTGGCCCGACCCCATGACCTCCGTCAGGAGTGCGCGCCCCGCCTCCAGGTCGTCGGCCTGGGTGGCCAGGACGAACGCCAGGTCGACGCGGGCGGTGTGCGACCAGTCCGGGTGTCCGGAGGCGACCGCGCGTGCCAGCCAGTCGCGGGCGGTGTCCGTTTCCTCCACCGCGGTGTGCCATTCGCCGAGCGCGCACGCGGCGCGGGGTCCCTGGTCGGGGTGCCCCTGCTCGGCCACCTCGCGCAGCAGCGGCAGCGCGTCCTCGACGTCGCCCTGCTGCAACAGCGCGACGCCGAGGCTCACGCGCGCGGCCGGGACGAGCAGGGGATGCCCGGAGCGGAGTACGGCCTCCAGCATCTGCCGGGCCTCGTCCAACCGGCCCTGGAAGATGTACAGCTCGGCGAGGCCCGACTGGGCCTGGGGCGCGGCGTGGTAGCCGCCGCTGTCAGCCGCCGACTTCAGCAGTTCCTCGGCACGCTTGAGCTTGCCCTGGTTTGCATAGATCTCGCTGAGGCCGACCGAGGCCAGCGCGGTGATCTGGCCGGCGATCGACTCGCCGACCGCGCGGGACAGCGCCCACGGCTGTTCTTCCACCTCGGCCCTGCCCGTGCGGGCGGAGACACCGGTGCCGGGCTTGCCCCGTTCGCGGGAGGCGGGACGTCCGCCACGCACACCGCGTATGTCATGGGTCAGCACGCTGACGTACTGCGGCCGTGCCAGTGAGGTCACCTCGGTGTCCCCGGCGGCGAGCACCGTCTCCAGGATCTGTTCGGCCCGAAGGGACTCGCCCTGCAGCGCGAGCAGACGGGCCAGGCCCACCTGGGCCATCTGGGAGACCTGCGCGTCGCGGGAGGTGACCGCGGTCTCCAGCAGGGCGCGGGCCCGCCGGCGATCGCCGGTGATCATGAGGAGTCCGGCCAGGTCGACCTGGGCGAGGGGGACCACGTCCTCGACGCCGGAGGCGGCCGCGGTGTCCAGCAGAGCGGCCGCCTGCTCGAAGTCGCCCTGGTAGAGGTGGATCTCACCGAGCATCAGGGACGCCCAGGCCGCGCTGTCGTGTTCGCCGGTGGTGCGGGCGACGCGCTGGAAGATCTGCTCGGCGATCTCGCTCTCCTCCCGCAGCAGAGCCGCGTACGCGCTGCGCAGCAGGTCGCCGGCCGGCTGGTGTTCGGCGAGGTGCTGCCAGGCCATGCGCGGCACCGCGGCGGCGGGGTCGTCGGTGCGGCTGTCCAGGTACTCCGCGAGGTGGGGCGATCCGGTGTACACGGGCGGCAGGTCCGGTCCGGAGTCGCGGTGCAGCAGGGCGACACCCCCGGCGACCGGCTCGCGGGCCCAGGCCAGGCCGGTGCGGAAGAGTTCGTCCTCGGCGTCGAACTGTGGGTGGTGCACGGCGAGGTAGACGTCGAACAGCCGACGCAGCCGGTCCTCGGGCACCGGCTCGGTCATGCCCATGCGGTACCAGTCGGTGGCCGCCTTCACCACCGTCCAGCCGGCCGGGCAGCTCTCCACGCCGTCGTCGAACCTCTGCTCCAGGGCGGGGGCGGCCACCATCAGCTCGCCGATGCCGCGCACCGCGAAGTCCTCGCCGGGATACAGATCGCGGGCGGCCGCGGTGTCCTCGGCGCCCAGCCGTGAGGGCAGCTTGACCGTGCGCGCCTTGCCCAGGACGGTGCGTGAGACCCTCCCGACGTCGTTCTCCATGCCGGTGAGCGCCGCCCGCTGCTTGGCCGGGAGGGTGGCCACGACGACGACCGGCGGGTCCTGACGCGCCAGCCGGTCGAGGATCTGGAGGTCCAGCCCGCCGGGTTGGAGGTAGCGGTGGAGATCGTCCAGCCACAGCACGCTGCGGTCCGTTCCGGTGGGCAGGGTGAGTCGGCTCAGGTCGTCGAGGACCCGCTGGTCCGGTCCGTCGGGGCGGGGCACCATCAGCCGGGCGCCGGGCAGCACACGGTTCAGCGCCTCGTACAGCGTGCGGGACTTGCCGGCCTTGGAGGGACCGAGGAGCACCACGAAGCGGGCCTCGGCGAGCGCTGCGTCCAGTTGCCCGTCCTGCGGGTGCCGGGGGACGTAGGGCGCGGTCTCCGGACGGTTGCCGTACTTGGAGCGGGAGACGCCGATGTCGTACGGGTCGACCGCGTCCACGCGGGGGATGTCGCCGTCCTCGGTCAGCGGGATCCACAACAGCCTCTCCAGGCGGTCGCGCAGTTCCTCGCTCGTGGTGTCGCGCACGTGCTCGGCGAGCGGCGGCCAGTACCGGGCGAGGACTTCGACCCTGACGGCGTACGCGGTGCGCCGGTCCACCCCGGTCTTCCTGGAGACGGGATCACGGGCGACCATCATGCCGATCACACCCCGGGTGTTCATGTCCCACACCGGGGAGCCGGAGAAGCCTCCCTCCAGCGCGAAACCGTGGGTGCCGGCCTCCACCTGGAGCCATTCCCGGCCCGCGCGGCCGTTGATCTCGCCCCGGACGTGGATTCCGTCCCGGTGCTCCCTCGGGTAGCCGTAGACACGGAACCGGTGGTCCCAGGTGGTGCCGGTGGTGCGCAGCGGAGCGGGCTCGGCTTCCGGGGGCGGGGGCTCGGCGAGTTCGAGGACCGCGATGTCGGCGGTGCCGGTTCCGGTGAGCGGGTGCCAGCCGTCGGGCACCACCGTCGCGGGGATCGGATCGTGTTCCGGGGTGTGCTGGAACCGCACGTACACCGGTTCCTCGGGCCGGGAGAGCGCCGCGCTCTCCCGGACGACGTGGGCGCAGGTCAGCACATGCCGGGGCGTGGCCAGCAGACCGGCGCCGGCCGGATCGGCGTCCCGGGTGCGGTGGACGCTCACCTGCCAGGGCGCGCGCTCCTCGGTGGCGGCCACGGGGTCAGGCCCCGCTGCCGGCGGCGGGACCGCTCCAGTGGATCTTGACGTTGAAGTGGCCCTCCAGGGCGGTCTTCGCGATCACCACGCCGGACTCGGCGTTGAGCTTCATCCCGAACTCGACCTCGTACTCGTCCGGTGCGAGGGCCCCCACGAAGTCGACGACCGACCGCAGCGCCGGGCGTACCACCGCGAGGGCCTCCTCCAGACGCCGTCCCGCCTCGGCCACGCCGTTGCCGTCGCGGACGGCGATGCGTTCGAGGTCGACCTCCTCGTCCTCCACCTCGACGAGCAGCGTCGCCCCGCCGGAACCGTAGAAACGCACCAACTCCGCCATAATTCCCCCGAGTTGTGTTCATTGAATGGTATTCGTAAAGAATAATGCCGCTAACTGATGGTTCATGCGGGTTTTCAAGGAAACGTCGCCGACTCTGAAGAGGGGCATCGTGGACGACAGCAGGCGAGGCATCACGGAGACGCTGGCCGCCACCGACATCAGCGAACAGGAGGCCGCACTGCGGGTACTGGGCCACGCCCTGCGCTGGGCCGCCGGCGCGCTGCGCCAGGTGGACGCCGGCGAGGGCGGGGCACCGGCCCTCGCCGCCCTGTACGCGCTGGACGACGCCCTGACGGACGGCCGGGAGCTGGCCCGGGAACTGCCGGGGCTCGTCGTGGCCGCCCGTCCCGGGCCCGAAGTGGCCCGGGGTTCCGAGGAGTTGATGCGCGAACTCACGGACACGGCCGACCGGGTGCGCGCCGCGCGCGAGACCCTGGAGCAGCTCGCGGCCACGGAGGACGCGCTGCGCGGTCAGTTGGCCGAGCACACGGAGCTGCGCCGTCAGGTGGACGAACTGCGCCGGCTGGAGCGGCTGGTGGCCGCCCTGGACGCGCTCCAGGACCAGCAGCAGGTCATCGGCGCGCGGCTGGCCGAGTTGCGTGGGCGGGACACCGGCGTGGACCAGGCGATGCGCACCAGCAGCGACGCGCTCGTACGGCTCACCGAGGACCGACTCGCGCTGCTGGCTCCACAGACGCGCGAGACCCTGGAGCGGGCCGCGACGGCGCAGAACGCCCTTGCCGCGGCGGAGCGCGAGTACCGGGCGAGCAATGCGGAACTCGCCGGCTACCAGGACCGGCTGGAGGCCGTGCACGCCGCGCAGGGCGCCCGCCTGGCCTCCCTGAACCGGCATGCGCGCGCCGACCGGGAGCTGGCGCACGCGCTGCGCGGGGCGGCCGGCGCGGAGGGCCCCGCCGCCCCGGCGGGCGGCGGGCTCACTCTCGAACAGGTGGAGGTCCTCGCGGACACCGTCGAGCGGCGGCTCCGCGAGGCCGACGCCGCTCTCACCGTGGTGTTGCGGGACCGGGAGGAGAGGGACACCGAGGGCCGGGCGGTGGTGCCGCGGACGTGACCTGCGGTCCATGCGCGGCCGGCTCATCGTGTCCGCCGTGGGATCGCCGGCGGATCGGGTACGTCCTCCGGCAGGAACTCGCCTCCCGTGGCCCGGCCTCGGGCGAATCGGGCGGCCATACGACCTTCCATTGTGCCCAGCAGCCCGCGCACGGTACGGGCGTTGCCGAATGCGGCGGGATCGGCGAGGTGGGTGGCGTCCAGCCAGCGGGCCGCCTGCTCGGGGACGCCCTTGCCGAGGGTGTACTCCTCAGCCGCGGCCATCCGCCGCAGGATCTCGACGAGGTCGGGGACGGAGTAGTCGGGGAAGGGCACCCGGACGGTGAAGCGTGACGGCATCCCCGGGTTGAAGGCGAGCAGCTCGTCCATGTCCGCGGGGTAACCGGCGGCGATCACCACCAGGCGGCCCCGCCAGTGCTCCATCTCCCGGATCAGGGTGTCGATGGCCTCGGCGCCGAAGCCGCCACCGCCCCGGGTGTCCCGCACCAGGCCATAGGCCTCGTCGATGAACAGCACACCGTCCAGGGCGTCGTGCACGGCCTTGCGCACCAGCGGCGCGGTCTGACCGACATGGGTCGCCACCAGGTCGGCACGGGTCACCTCGACGACGTGCCGCTTGCGCAGCAGGCCGAGGTCGTGGAAGAGCTTCCCGATCATCCGGGCCACGGTGGTCTTGCCCGTACCGGGCGGCCCGGTGAACAGCATGTGGGGCGCGGTGAGCCCGCCCTTGTTCAGCGCCTGACGCATGCGCAGCCGGTTGGCGAGGTCCTCCAGGACCTCCCGGACCGGCTCCATGCCGACGTAGTCGTCGAGTTCGGCCAGCAACACCGACGGATCGGGCGCGGGGCGGGGCAGGTATCCGCGGTAGGCCTCGGGGAGGTCGTCGACGGTGACCGGGACCGTGACGTCGCCCCGGATGCGCCGGGCCCACCCTTTGGCGACGCCGTCGGCGAGGGTGCGCATGTCACGGGCGTTGGCGAAGTCCTCGCCGGCGGTCCGGCGCATCTCCGCGACGAGTCCCCGCAACGTGTCCGCCACGCCCTCGGCGAGCCGCAGCCCGCGCTCCTCCAGACGGCGCAGCAGGACCGCCGTGAGGGTGGCGGTGTCGAAGTCGGGGAACTCCAGGACGTTGTCCAGCGGGAACCGGCTGGCGAGACCCGGGTTGGCCGCCAGGAACTCCTTCATCTTCCCCGGGTATCCGGCGACGATCACGACCAGCCGGCCCCGGTCGTCCTCCATCCGCTTCAGCAGCGTCTGGATCGCCTCGTCGCCGAACCCGCCCCGCTGGTCGCTGAGTCCGTACGCCTCGTCGATGAACAGCACGCCGTCCAGGGCCCGGTCGACGGTCCGGTTGGTCAACGCGGCCGTCTGACCGATGTATCCGGCCACGAGCTCGCTCATCCTGGCCTCGACGCAGTGGCCGCGGGCGAGCAGGTCGAGATCGCGGTACATCTCGCCGACGAGCCGGGCCACGGTGGTCTTCCCGGTGCCCGGATTGCCGGTGAACACCAGGTGCAGGGCGGGTGGTTCGGCGGTCGTGGCACGTCCGAGGGCGCGCAGTTCCCCGTCCGCCTCCGTCTCGGCCCGCAACTGCTCGAAGTAGTGCTTGAGCCCGTCGAGCCCCTGCATGTCCTCCAGCCGCTCCCAGGCGGTGCGCCCGTCGGCGGACACCGCGCCCAGCCACTGCCGTACGGTGTCCCGGCTCAGCTCCCCGCCGCGGCGGGCCAGCCTGCCCAGCCGCGTGTGCCAGGTGAGCGCCTTGCCGGGGTGACCGGCCATCGCCTTGACGATCGGATCGAGCTCCCGCCAGTCGGCGATCCGCAGCCCCTGGCGCAGCCGTACCGCGTGGATGAGCCGTTCCAGTTCGGCGGCCTGCGGGTGGCCGACGCGGTAGGTGCCGCCGTGTCCGGCCGCGGCGCGCTGGTCGTCGACGAAGGTCTCCAGGAAGGGGAAGTGGCCCTGGGCGCGCACGAAGTCGGCCACCTCGTCCAGGGTCGACTTGCGGAAGACCAGGACCCACAGGTTGCGGTCGTTGCCGTGGTGGGCCCAGCGCTCCATGGCCCCGGCCAGCTCACGCGGGGCGGTGGTGTGGTGCAGGATCTCCTCGGCGTGCGAGAACACCACTGCCGTCCGGTGGCGGGTCTGGCGCAGATAGCCGGTGAGGGTGCTCACGCTGAACGGGTCGGAGATCCCGGTGGACGGCCGCGGCCGCGCCGGTCCCGCGGGCTCCGGTTCGGCCCCGGGGCCGCTCCCGCGACCGGCACGCACGTCCAGGGCGCCCAGCGGTCCCCTGAGCTGCCGGTGGCGCATGACGCCCGGGCGGGCGGGCGCCGCGGCCGGGGCGCCCGCGCCGCGGGAGAGATCCCGGGATGCCTCGTCCCGGAAGTAGACCGGGTGTTCCAGGGAGCTGAAGACGATCCGCTCGTACCCCTCCGCGCGCAGCAGCCGCCACAGCGCCTGTTCCAGGACGCACACCTGGTAGGCGCTGTCGACGAAGACGTCACCCACACCCGGCCCGTAGACGACGGTGAACGGCTCGCCGCCGTGCAGGGCGGACGCGTCGAGCCGTTCCGTCGCCGGGAAGGGCGAGGGCGGATCCGCTTCGACCGTCGCCGCGGTCACCGCGTCTCCGGGGCGGGCTGTTCCTCGGCGGAGGCCGGGGCGGGTACGGGCCGCCTGGCGGGAGCGGGGGCCGGTCGGCGGGCGGGGTGACCGGGGTCGGGCACCATCTCCTCGGGGCTGCCCGGCTCGCACTCCGGGTCCGAGACGTTCAGGCCGTCCGCCGCGAGGGCCCGCCGGACGGCCTGGGCGCGGTGCATGAGTTCGGCCTCGGAGGTGACGTCCTGGTCGTAGGAGAGCACCCGGATCACACACTTCTCCGAGTCGGGTTCGGCCTGGGCGACGTCCACCACGAGTTCGTTCTCGCCGTTGCGCAGCCTGGCGCGGTACCTGCCCCGTTGGTCGCCGTTCTCGTAGTCGCCCTCGACCAGGTCGTAGTAGGCGTAGTCGCGCAGGGTGCCGGCCACCGCGTCGGCCAGGTTGACGCGGATCTGCGCGGCGAGGTGACGCATCCCCGCGCGTTCGACGGTGTCGCCGAGGGCCTGTTCGAGGCGGGTCGTCTCCTGGTCGCGCAGGTCGAGGAGTTCGCCGGTGTCGGTGGTGTCGTCGCGGGCCCGGGCCAGGGCGTCCCGGGTCTCCTCGCGCAGGGCGTCGTACTCACCGTGGGACCAGTGCACGACATCCAGTTCGTAGCCGTCAAGGGCCCGCCCGTCCGGTCCGATGACGGGTCGTCGCGCGTTGCCCACGGCCAGTTTCTCGACGCGTACGAGGGCCTCGACCGCCTCCGACTGGGCGGAGCAGCGCTCCAGTTCGCGCTGTTCGGTGTCGACGCGCAGGTCGCTCAGGGAGTGGAAGGCCTCCTGTGCGACGGCCAGGGCGGCCTCGTAACGGCCCTCCGCCGCGTTGTGCTCGGCGGTGGCCAACCGGCCGGTGAGCCGGGCCAGTTCGCCCGGTGCGTAGCGTTCGTGCGGCAGTGTGTCGGCGACGAGCGTCGCCATGGTGCGGGCGTCCCCGAGCCAGGCGCGCACCATCTCCTCCGAGCGCGCCCGGTCCTGTTTGAGGGCGTCGATCTCCTGGGTCACGCGGAGCATCTCGGCGCGGCGCTCCTCCCGTTCGGCCGCGATGGCCTGCCGGGTCTCCTCCCGCTGCCGGGCCAGTTCCCGCCGGGTCTCGGCCCGGATCTGTCCCGCGGCCTCGTCGAGCGAGCGGTGCAGTTGGTCGGCCTGCTCGCGGAGCCGGTGCGTGGTGGTCTCCTCCAGCCGCCGGGTCTGCTCGCTGAGCGTGCTCATCGCCTGTTCGTGGCGCCGCTGACGCTCCTGGACACCGGCGAACGACCGGTCGATGTCGGCGCGGGTCTGGGCCCGTACCTCGTCGATCAGCCGGGGGATGTTGCGCTGCACCTCCTTGAGCTGCTGGGCCTTTCGCTGGATGCGGTACCACTCCGACTCGTCGACCTGAATGCGTTTCCTGCCGCTCATGACGGATCTTCCTTCCTGGGGACGTGCGAAGAGGTGCCGGCGCCGCGGAGTCCGCTCCGGGGCCAGGAGCCGGCGAGAACGCTGTCGACGGCCGTGTCGAAGACGTCGAGCAGGCCGGGTGGCGGTACCCCGATGAGCAGGGCCCCCGGTCCGTCGACGGCGATCTCCGCGGTGCGTGAGCGCCCCTCGAAGTCGTAGTCGCGGGTGGCCGGTCGGCCGGTGAGGTGGTGAACGCGCTGGTTGGAGCTGCCGCGCAGGCCTCGGCCGTCGTCGAGGGCGGCGACGTAACGGCCGTCGATGAGCACGTCGACCTGGGCCAGCAGGTCCTGCACACCCGGGGCCGGCGGGCGGGCGCGCAGCCCTTCCAGTCGGTGCCCGGTGAAGCAGACGACGGAGACGTCCCGGATCGCGCGGGCCTGACGCACCAGCTCGGCGAGTCCCGCCGCCTGCTGCATCGGCTCCCCTCCGGAGAGGGTGAGGCCGGTGACCCGGGGGTCGGCGAGCAACTCCTCGGCGAGCGCGGCGGGTTCGGCCCGCCGGGCCGGGCGGTCGGGGATCCAGTCCGGGGCGATGCAGCCCGAGCAGTGGAAGGGGCAGCCCTGCACCCAGACGACGGACCGCACACCCGGTCCGAGGGCCTCGGTGCCGACATGGGTGGCCGCGATGTTCAGGAGGGTCATCGCGACCGTCCGCCCGCGGGCACCCGGTCGGCCGGCTCCTGCGTGAGGTAGGTGAACGACACGCCGTTGACCACGACCTGGCCACCCGGACCGCAGGTGGCGTCGCTCTGCCGCCGGGACGTGCCGTCCGGGGTGTAGCGGATCAGGAGGTCGACGCGTGGCCCGCCCTCGGTGGACCGGCGTCGCCCGTGCACCGAACCCCGGCCGCCGATGGCCTGCGGGCGCAGCTGTACTCGGCGTCCCCGTAGGGGGATGCGGTCCGGGAGCTGACCGCCGTACACCGGTGTGAGCAGCAGTTCCCCCCGCAGCCGTGGGCGGTGGGTGCGCCGCCAGGTCAGCCACCGGATCAGCAGCACGGCGACGACGGCCCCGATCAGCCCGGGCAGCAGGACCGCCGAGCCGACGGTGGCGTGCAACGGCAGCGCGGCTCCGGTGGTCCGGACCTCGCGCGGCACCTTCAGCCGCACGTCCGGTGCGAGCGCCTGCTCCCATGCCGAGGAGACCCGGCCCGACACGCGGAGCGGTACGTCCGTGTCGCGGTCTCGGAGATAGGGCACCGGCCCGTCCGACAGGGTGCCGCGCAGTCGTACCGGGAAGGTGCGGGTCTGCCCCGGGTCCAGTGTCAGGGTGGCCGGCAGGCCGGAGATCCGGACCGGCTCACCGGACACCGAGACGTGCAGGCCCCGCACGGTCAGCGGGACATGACGGGTCGTCGAGGTGAGCGTGATCTCCGCGGTGGCGTCGCCCGCGGTGAGGTCACGCCTGCGACGGTCGGTCCAGGTGGCGCTGATCCCCTTGCCGACGTCGCCTGCGAGCACCAGTCCGGCCTTGCGCAGTCGGGTGCCGTCCCCGGCGCGCTCGAGATAGCCACCGAGATCCTCGACACTGTCGGGGCGCAGCACGGTGGCGTCGTCGATGACATCGCCGAGCAGGTCGGCACCAGTGGCCCCGTCCTCCAACGGCAGTGCGTATCCGGCGAGTTCGGTGCCCCGTTCGCCGAGGGCCCGAGCCCGTTCGTGCAGCGCGTTCCAGGCGGGTCCGGTGCTGTCCGGGTAGGGCGAACCGTCCGGTGGGCTGTGCGCGCCGTCGGTGAGCAGCACCACGGAGGCGACTTCGACGGCGTCGCTGCGTTCGAGTTCACCGAGCGCGCTGTCCAGCGCCGACCCGATGTCGGTCGCGCCGTTCTCGTCGGGCGTGTCCGGCAGCG
This sequence comes from Streptomyces sp. NPDC048420, assembly GCF_040651535.1. Lineage (NCBI taxonomy): Bacteria > Bacillati > Actinomycetota > Actinomycetes > Kitasatosporales > Streptomycetaceae > Streptomyces > Streptomyces sp. NPDC048420. Next base: position 129,344 of record NZ_JBEZKG010000001.1, on the reverse strand, counting down.
TCGACAGGATCCGGTCGGTGTCTCCGGCCGCGCCGATGTAGCGGGGCTCCGGCGTGGAGTCGAAGGTGAACAACGCCACGTGGTCCTCGCTCGACAGCCCGTCGAGGAAGAGGCCCAGAGCGGTGCGGACGGTGTCGTAGCGGCCCTCGTCCGTCATGGAGCCGGAGGTGTCGACGAGGACGGCGTAGTCCGCGGGCTGGTCGTCCAGACCGAGCGCGGTGTAGACATCGGCCCGGGTGGGCGTGGTGTCGGCCGTGGCCGCGGGCACACCGAGGGAAGCGGCGGCCAGCAGTGCGAGGACCGCCACGGCGGCTCGGGCGAGGCCGCGCGGCCCTCTCCCGGCGGGCTTGTCGGTGGCCGGGGACTTCGTGGCGGCCCGGTCCCGGAACGGGAGCGCGAGCGGTCGCCCCCTGACGGTCGGCTTCACGGACGTGCTCCCTCGATGTCGGTCGGCAGCGGGCCGAGCGGGTGTTCACTGGGCTGTCCGGAGCCCAGCGGCTCCAGGACGAGCCGGGCCGTGCCGTCGGCGGCGAGGCGCACGCCGACGTGGAAACGGGTGCCTTCGGGAGCCGCCGGGACCGTCAGTGTGCGGACGGGTGTGGCGTGGCCGCCACGCGCGTCCCGGACCTGGATCCGCACGGGCCGGTCGGCGGCGTTGCCGGCCGCGGTGGTGCGCAGCCGTACCCGCTCCTCTCCGGTCCGGGCGAAGACGGTCGGTCCGCCGGGTTCCAGGGATCCGGCGGGGCAGACGAGCAGTTCCTCGCCTCGGGGCAGCCCGTCCACCGTGCGGTGGGTTCCGACGAACACGACGTGCGGATAGCGGTCGGCTGGGTCGATCCGCCCGGCGGCGACCAGGGCGGCGCCGAACGCGGCGGCGAGCGCGGGATCGGTGCCCGTGGGCAGCGGGGCGGGAGCTCCCCGACGCTGTGTCAGGTGGCGGCGCAGCCGTGCCGAGCGGGCGGCACCGCCCACAGCGACGACCTGCGGGGCCGGCTGGCCGTCGGCAGTCCGGTCGAGCACGGTGTCGAGCCCGGCGGTGAGCCGGTCCAGCGCCCGCCGCAGCACGGCCACGGTGACCGGTCTCCCGGCCACTTCGAGGACCACGGTCTCGTCGTAGTGTCCGGGCCGGCCGGCGCTGCGGCCGAGGGCGATCTCCAGCCGTTGCACGACGCCGTCCCCGGCCCGGGCTTCGGCGAGGGCCAGTCGGGTGGTCTCGTCGTCGGGCAGTCCCGCTCCGGCCAGCACAGCGGCGTCGAAGCTCGCGGCGAAGCCCTCGGCGGGCGCGTGCCGGGCGGTGCCGGTCACCGCCACGGAGCCTGCGGTGAGCGCGCACAGTGACAGTTCGGCCGCTGTGGCGCCGAGATCGCACACGGCGTACCGGGCGCCGGTCGCTGTACCGGCGTGCCGCAACAGGGCCAGGACCGCGTGCGGAGTGCCGAGGGCGAGTACCCGGGGCATCGGGTCGGGGCCGTGCAGCGCGGTGAGCACATCGGTGGCCCGGCGTGCCTCGCCGGGCCGGTCGTGCTGCGGTACGACGACCACGATCCGCTCGGGTGTGCCGTACTGCCGGCGGTAGGCGGCGTACGCGGTCCGGAGCGCCGCACCGTGATGGCCGCCCGCCGCGCCGGAGGTGGGCAGCCCCTCCCCCGGAACCGTGCCGGGCAGCGCGACCAGGGCCGGAGTGCCGTCGGGGCCGACATGGGCGACGCGGGTGAAGCGGGCGCCGGGGTCGATCGCCACGGCGGGGCCGCTCATCGCAGCCCCCGGAACCACTCGGGCCGGTGGAAGGGCCACCGCGACAGCCGTGACCGCAACCGTGTCCTTTGGGCGTGCCGCCCCATCCCGGCGCCCGTCGGCATCATGGGGGCGTACATCCACGCCTCGACGGTCGGTGTCTGCTGTCCCTGGGCCGAGGACGGCGCCCCGGGCGGCGGGGTGCCGAGCAGCCTGTGGTGCTGGTAGACCTCCGTCTGGTGGAACTGGTCCACCATCTGCGCGACGGCCAGGGTCTCTTCGCTGCCGCGCAGTGCGGCGTACAGGGCGAGGTCCAGGTCCTGTCGCAGAGCGCGCAGTTCCCTGGCCAGCTCGTAGGCCGCCCACCCTCGGTGTGCCGCGATGAAGTCCGCGACCGTGGAGAGCAGTCGGGGAGCGAAGACACCGTTCGGCGCACCCGCGGCGATCACCTGTGCAAGCCGTGCCGTCGACTCCTCGGCGCTCACCGCGGCGCGGAACTCCGCCACCGGACGCAGCCAGCCGAGCCGTTCGCGCGTGCACAGCCGAGCCAACAGGTTCTCGGGCAGGCCGAGTTCGAGCCACCTGGCGTGATCGTCGGCGAGTCGGCGCTCCAGGCCGTCACAGACGTGAGGCACCATGCTGGGCACCTGCCGCAGCAGCGGATCGAGCAAGCGCCAGCCGCCGCGGTCCGGTTCGTTGCCGAGCAGGGCCTCGACGACGGGCTGCCTCGCCTCCGGATTGCCTCTGAGGCGGGCGCCCAGGATGGACGCGTAGGCCTCACGGGAGCGCTCGTCCGGCAGGTACCGGGCGCGCGGCAGGCCCGCGGAGGACCCCTCGCCGTCCAGGGCGTGTGCGTGCAGCACGCGCAGCAGGTCGACGTCGGCGGCGACGTCCGGTGCCAGGCCCGCGTCCTCGCACGGGGCGAGGCGGTCCAGCGCGGACAGCAGACGCGCGGGTGCCTCCCCGCGGCTGCGGGCGACGTCCAGCAGGCGCGGGAAGAGCAGGCCCACCGCCTCGGGCCGACGCGTGGTCTCCGCGACGCCGAGGGCGACCTCCCAGGCGTCCTCGTGCGCACCCGCGAACTCGGCGGCGTCCCGCGCCGACGGCGGTTCGACACCGGCTTGTCCGGTCACGAAGGCGGCGAACCGCAGCCATCCGGTCAGGTCCCCGGTGGGCAGGGTCGTCGAGCGGGTCACCAGCCGGACCAGCGGCGCCGGGTCGCGCTTGCGGTTGCGGTCGGCCAGCCAGGTGCCCAGCCAGCTCAGTCCCGCCTGGCGGGAGGCGATCACGGCGGCGTCGGCGCTGTCCAGGGAGCGGCCCGTGGTCCGCTCGGCCATGTAGACGAGGGTGCCGGTCCACTCCGGGCTCTGGTGCGGGGCGGTCGCCAGGGCGGCCAGCAGTGCGTCGAAGGCGTCCGGTCGTTCGGTCTCGACGGCGTGCATCACCTGGAGATGGCCGCGTGCCAGGGCGATGGAGTCCGACGTCGACCCCCGGGCCAGTACGTCCTCGGCCAGGAGGGTCGGTGTGGCGCGGCTCCAGTGCCGCCGCAGCAGGGTGAGCGCGAGCCCGTCGGGAGTGGCGCCGCTGTGCGTCGCGCACCGGGCGAGGTAGGGCACGAGCGCCGCGAGCCGGTGTGCGCCGAGGGAGTCCACGGCGTACTGCTCCAGCACTCGTTGTACGTCGTTCAGGTTGCCGCGGCCCTGTCGTACGGCCTCGACGACGGAGTCCAGGAGGTCGGCCTCGCGCAGTACGCGCAGGGCCTCGGCGGAGTTCTGCCGGGGCAGGACGTCGGTACTGGCCAGGAGGTGTTGTACGAGGTCGGCGGTGGTGTGCTGCTTGGCGTGCAGCCGGAGCAGTTCCGTGAGGTAGGCGCGGGCGACCTCGCCCCGGGGTTCGGGCGGGAGTCCGGCACCGAGCCTGACCTCCGTCTGCCCGGACCTCGCAGCGGCCGTGAAGACCAGCCGCAGGTCGTGTTCGGCCCGTCCGGTCCAGGTCGCGGCACTGAGCCAGGCGCGGCAGCCGTACGGCAGCAGGGCGCAGACGGCGTCGAGGGCACGGACCCGTTCGGTGACGTCCGGGAGTGCCGCGCCGGGCTGCGGTACGAGCGCCACCCGCCGGTCGTCGAGCAGCAGCGCGGCCACGCCCGCGGCCCATGCGAAGCCCAGTTCGTCGATGCGTACGGCGAGTTGCTCACCGGGCGGGCGGGACGGGGGCAGCGGCACCGCCCGGGCCGGCAGTGGCCCTTCGTCCCGGGGCACCGCCTCGTCCAGCGCGGACCAGGTCAGCCGGGCGGCACCGGCCTGCGGCCAGTCGAGCAGGAACAGCCGCCAGGCGTAGCTGGGCGCGCCGGTGCCGTCCCGGCTTCCGTCCCAGGTGGTCTCGACGGTCGCGCAGACCGGGGTGGCGTCGGTGGAGGTGCTGCCGAAGAAGACGCGCCAGGGCAGTGCGGCCGCCGGGTCGCGGCTCTCCGGGGTGCCCGTGCTGGCTCCCCACAGGTAGCTCTCCGCCCGGTCCCTCGGCAGGCTGCCGTCGAGCACCTGGTAGCCCATGACCTGACCCGGGCGCTTGCCCAGCACGGCCCAGTCGGCGGTGAGCCCCGTCCCGGGGCTGCCGTTCACCACGGCCGTACCTTCCGCCCGTTGCCCGAGGTGCGCATCCGGCGCTCCAGATCCGTCAGCGGTTCCAGGACGTTGATGGGCTCCGGGGAGGTGCAGATGCGGGGTTCGCCGTTGACGATCTCGACGTTGGCGTAGTTGCGGTAGTCGAAGATGTGCTGCGGATTCAGCCGGAATCCGATGGCGGACGTCGCGTAGTACTTGACGCGCTCGGGGTGGAAGTAAGCCGCCAGGCCGTCGCGCACCAGGCGCGCGGTCGCGCCCCGGTAGTCGTTGCACAGCCACTGGAAGTAGCCGTCGGCGAGGTGGGCGGGGACACGCGGCAGTTGGGCGCCGACGGTGTCCTGGGTGACCCAGCCCGCCTCGACGGCGGGCTGGAAGATCTCCGGGTGGTCGAACTTGGCGATGCAGACGGAGACATGGTGCGGCAGCCGGCCCCGGTCGTGGGTGCCCGCGTTCCTGATGCGGTTGTGCAGTTCGTTCAGCGTGGAGAAGAAGAACGTCAGACTGTGGGTGTCCTTCTGGGCGTCGCCCAGCGGGTCGAAGAGGTAGATCAGGCCCTGGGCGCGGGCGAGTTGGTCGATCACCCGGGCGTGCAGCGGGTTGCTCGGTACGAACGCCTCACCGGGCGCGTCCTGGATCTCCAGCACGAAGCTGGCTTCACGGAGGCGCTTGCGCATCATCCCGGTGCCGGGTTCCTGGCCGTGGAACGACCAGCTCATGCCTTCCAGGCCCGTGGTGGCGGAGGGAAACCTCCGCTCGATGGTGAGTTTGGTGACGCTGTCGTTGAGGAAGCCGCTGGACTCCCCCGTCATCCCGCCGATCAGCCAGTTCCCCTCCTCGTGCCGCTGGTACTGGATCGCCGCGAGGGGAAGGGCGGCCAGATAGGTCGTCTTGCCGGAGCGCGGCGCACCCCACAGTCCGATCCGCATCCGGTCGGCGGCGCTGCCGTCCTCCTGGCGGGCCGTGGGGATCCGCAGCGGTGCGAGGTTGCCGTCCTGCACGGGGGGTCCCACGGGCTGTGGCGGATAGGCGGGCGCCGGTTGGAATTCGGTGCGGCCGGATGGCTGGAGCGGCACCACCCGCTGCGGCCACGGGGGCGGTTGCGGGGGCTCTGGCGGCCGGTCCGGCTGGGCGGGCTGGAAGGGCCCGGCCGCCGCCGGGCCGGTGGCGGCGTCGGTGGGTTCGCCCGGAGCGGTCCGTGGCGGATGTGCGGGCCGCGGGGGTGCGCCCTGCTGGGAGTCGCCCTGTGGCTCGCTGTTGGGGTCCCACAACTGTGCGGACATCGCGTTCTCCTCGTACCGGAACGGAAGCTCAGAGCAGGGGTGCGGCGAAGGCCAGCCGGCAGGGCGGGCCTTCGAGGCGCCAGGGCGGGGTGAGCGCCCTGGCCACGTCGGCCGCCGAGTCGCGTCCGGGCCGGAAGGAGCCCTCGGCGGAGAGTTCGGCCCAGGCCGCGTCGGCGTACCGGCGGGCCGCGAGGCCGGGGGCGTCGGCCGGGGGCGGGCCGGTGACCGGGTCGGCCCGGGTCATGACCCTGACCCCGGCGGCGCGCAGCCTGGCGAGCTCATCGCGCCAGTCGGCACCGAGCGGACAGGCCGGGTGGATGCCGTGCTGCCGGGGCTGGCCGGGCGGGCGGCGGGCCACCACGAGCAGGACCCGCCGGACCTCCTCGGGGCGCCGACCGCCGGAGGCCGCGCGGCCGGACAGCACGACACGCAGTGCGTCCTCCAGGGAGGACGCCAGGTCCTGTCCACGCCTCGCGGGCTGCCAGCCGTCCATGGCGGCCAGCGTGACGGGGGCGGGTCCGGCGGGGACCGGCGGCAGCACGGTGAAGCCGCGCGGGGTGTGACTGTTCTCGTGGATCTCGTGGTCGTAGTGACCGACGGTCCCCGTGCGGATCGCGGTGCCGGTCGGGTCCTGGCGGGCCAGTGCGGCAAGCAGGTCCCGCGCGAAGGTCAGGCGTTCCTCGGTCTCGGCCCGGTCCGCGCCGCTGAGTTCGACGGTGAGGTGGAGTTCCAGCGGGGGCGGGGGCAGAATCCGGTGCGGCAGGCGGGTGAGCAGGGCCGGGACCTCGACGGCGGCGGGTTTCCGTCCGGCGTGCGGCACGCCGGTGCGGGAGTCGGCGAGTTCGACCTCACCGGGGCCGCGCAGCACGAACCTGAGGCGGGCCGGTGCCAGGACGCCGACGACGGCCTCGTGGAGGGCGACGAGCGGGGCCGCGGGGCCGTTCGGCTCGGGCCGTCCCGCGAACACCGGGAGCTTCAGGGGTTCACCGGCATCGAGTCCGCCGTGCACGGTGACCTCCGCCGTCGCCGTCTCACCTCGGCCGAGCCGGGAGCCGGCCGGGAACAGGGCATGGTGGTACGTCCCCACCGCTCCGGTACCTCGGTCCGCCAGCGCCAGTGTCAGGACGTGATCGGCGAGGAGAGGCGCGGTGCGCAGCACTTCCCGCACCGCCTCGGCGGTGCTGCCCCGGGCGGCGACCTCGGTGCCCCGCCGCAGTTCGGCACGGAGGGGGAGGACGGAGCGCACGGCGGCCGCGGCCCGTTCCAGAAGGACCCATCCGGCCTGCGGTGCGAGCAGGACGACGGAGTGCTCGTACGAGGGCGGGAGGTACGCCTTGAGCCAGTGCTGAACAGCGGTGTCGAACTCCGTGCGGGAGATCGCCGGAAGGGTGCCGATACCACCGGCGAGCTGGAATCTCCGAATTTCATCACGGTCGTCGAGGCCCACCGCCATGGAGGACCATTTCACACTTCCCGCATCCGCTTGCCGAGGTATTCCGCCGGCGTCGAGGTCAACTCTGACCATGCTCACTTCATCGGGCTTGAATTCGATGAAGAGCAATTCCTTCATGCGCCGTCCGAACAGATCGTCGAGGATCCCGTCATATTCCTTTGAAGTGGCCCCTGAAGTCACTCCGACGGATTTCTTCGAGGATCCCGGTGTGCCGCCGCTCGCCGCTCTCTCCCCGGGTCTTGGAGGCCCGCCTCTGATCACCGCTCCGAGCCGGTCGCCGACACCGCCCGGCTCCGACGCCCCGTCAGCCAGCACGGCGGCCCTGGTGTCCCAGGCGTGCCCGGCCGCTTCCAGGGCCAAGCGCGCCCTGTCGATGTCCGCCGAGGTCAGCTCTCCAAGGATCGGGACGTCGCACAGCAGCCACCGGCAGACCCCACAGGACTCACCGCCGTGTGCCGGAGTTCCGCACACTGGGCATGCCTGACCAATACGGGATTCCCCCATTTCGACGACTCCCCCCGATGCGGCGCACCCGGCCTTTTCCCAGGCCTGCCGCTTGATCCCCCTCTGGACACCGCGCCGGATCCCCATCCGTACGCGTGCGCCAGTCAGAAGCACTCGCCCCCGAGGTGCTTCATGATGGCACAACGGAAGAGGGCGCGATGCCCTTCCGCGGGAATTTGCGCAACGATCAGCCCGCCGCCCCGGACCCCTCTCCGAAGGCACTCCGCAGCACCAGAACAGAACTCATGTTCCTATCAATCATGAGCGACTCCGCAAAGAACTGGATTACTCACGACGGGGCACGGCCGCGGGCACTCGACGGCGGAATCACCCTCACCATCCGGGACAGTCCTCATCCGAGCTCCTGACCCGCCATCCCCCACCACCGGTCACCTCGGCGGTGAGCGGGTAGGCGGACGGGCGGGTCAGCCGGTACGCGGCGGCGGCCGTGCACACCGTCTGCCGCACCCCGAGGTCGCTCAACGCGCCCATCGCCGACGGCAATCGGATCGTCATCGTGTCGTCCTGCACCGTCACCGCCGGGGCGTCCGACGAGGGCTCCCCGGCCGTGTCGGAGGTGGCCGGCGGGGCGGGCACGGCGGTCGGCGGACCCGGCACCTCGGTGGCGAGGCGGCCCGTGCGCCCCTCCCCCGCCAGCGGCCCCTCCATCAGCAGGAGCAGCGCCGCCGCGGGGTCGCCGGGCTGGTCGGTGTTGCGCTGCATCGCGACGAGTCCGCCGTCCTCGACGAAGTAGACCTGGGTGAGCGGAAGGGCCCCGCTCGCGGGACCGCCCGCCTCCACCACCCCGGTGGCGGGGATCCCGCAGGAGGTGAGCGCGAAGAGCGTCAGCAGCGGCGGGACGCGGCGCAGGGCCTTCATGACGGGTACTCCTCGGGCGACTCGTCCCGCCGCAGCGGAAGTTCTACGGTGAAGACGGCGCCGCCCGCCGGGTGGTTGGCGGCGCGGACGGTGCCGCCGTGGATGCGGACGTTCTCGGCGGTGATGGACAGGCCGAGGCCACTGCCCTCGGAGCGGATCCTGGCGGTGTCCGACTTGTAGAACCGCTCGAAGACATGGGGCAGGACGTCGTACGGGATGCCGGGTCCACTGTCCCGTACCTCGATGACGGCCACCTCGTCGCCCGCGCTCAGGCGCACCCGCACCGGACGGGTGCCGTGCTTCAGCGCGTTGCCGACCAGGTTGGCCACGACGACGTCGAGGCGGCGCGGGTCGACACGGCCGCGCACCTCGTGCGGGAGCGGCAGGTCGGTTTCCACGGTGTCCGTCCAGCCCCGCGCGGCGAGCGTGCGGCGGATCGACTCGGCGAGGTCGATCTCGTCCAGGTGCAGCACGGCCGCGCCCGCGTCGAAACGGGAGATCTCCATCAAGTCGTCGACGAGACGCGCGAGTTTGACGGTCTCCTCGCTGATGAGGCGGACCGCGGTGGCGGTGTCCGGGTCCAGCCGGGCGGCGTCCTCGTCGAGGACGTCGGTGACCGCGGACATGGCGGCAAGCGGGGTGCGCAGTTCGTGGGAGACGTCGGCGGCGAAACGGCGGGCCCGGGCCTCCATCTCGCGCAGTTCCGCCACCGAGGTCTCGAGGGCGGCGGCGGTCTCGTTGAACGTGTGGGACAGCTCGGCGAGTTCGTCGGAGCCGTTGACCGCGAGCCGGGTGTCCAGGCGCCCTTCGGCGATCCGGCGGGTGGCGTGCCGCAGCTTCCGCACCGGCACCAGCACCCCGCGGGCGGCGAACAGGGCGAGCACGACGGCGAGCGCCAGTGCGGCCGCCATGGCCCGTTCGACGGCGGTCACCAGGGCGTCGACGTACGCCTGCTCGGTGGTCTGCGGCACGATCAGGAACACCCGGACGCCGGTGGTCGCGTCGGACACGTTCGGGCCGCCGAAGAGGGTCGACATCCCCACGACGAGGGAGGTGCGCCCGTCGTCCCGCACCCGTTGGAAGACGGTGGCCCGGCTGGATCCGACGGCCTCGCGCACGGCCGGCGTCACCTCGGTGAACGGGTCGCCGGGGACGGAGGAGCCGCTGAGGTCCCCGTACGTCACCAGCACCCGCCAGCTCCCCTGCGACTCGGTGGCCGCCATGTCCTCGGCGAACTTCCGCAACGCCGGTTCGTCGGGCGGAAGGGAGAGTTCGGCGGAATGCTGGTTGAGCTGGGCACGTAATTGCCTGATGGTGGCGTCCTGGCTCTGCTGGAGCACCCCGGTACGCGCCTCCCGGAAGGTCAGGGCGCCGGTCGAGATGGCGGCGACGGCGGCGACCAGCCCGAAGGCCACCACCAGGCGGGAACGCAGGCCCCGCAGCCGACGCTTCTTCACGGCGCCGCGAAACGGTAGCCGAAACCGCGCACGGTGTGGATGTAGCGGGGTGCGCGGGGCGGCTCCGACATCTTGGTGCGCAGCCGTTTGACGCAGGCGTCCACCAGGCGCGCGTCGCCGTGGTAGTCGTGCTCCCAGACCGCCTCCAGGAGTTGCTGACGGCTGAACACCTGGCCGGGGGAGGCCGAGAGGGTGAGCAGGAGCCGTAGCTCGGAGGGGGCGAGGGCGATCGGCTCGCCGCTCAGCGTGACGGTCAACCCCGCCCGGTCCACGGCCAGTTCGCCATAGGTGTCGATCTTCGGCAGGCCCTCGGCGTCCGGCGCGCCCCCGGCCGCCCGACGCAGGACGGCACGTATGCGCGCGTCGAGCACGCGGGCCAGTACGGGCTTGACGACGTAGTCGTCGGCGCCGGCCTCCAGACCGACAACGATGTCCACTTCGTCACCCCTTGCCGTCGCCATGATGATCGGCAGGGTCTGGTCCAGGGCCCGTATGTTCCGGCACACCTCAAGTCCGGTCATGCCGGGGAGCATCAGATCGAGGACCACTATGTCCGGCCGGAAGGCGCGCAGCCGGTCCATCCCCTCCTCGCCGGTCGCGGTGGCGGCGACGTCGTGGTTCTGACGGCGCAGGGCCAGGGCGACGCCCTCCCGGACGGCGGGGTCGTCTTCGATCAGCAGTACACGTGGCATGCGCACAGTATCCACAGGGCCATGACCATCAGGAGGGTTATCGGTTCGTTACCTTCCGGGCCAGGTCCGATCACATGGCGATCACATCGTGAACCACCGTGACAGCGCACAAACGAAACCCCGCCGGCCGCAGTCGCCGGAAGCGCTCCGGGCGGAGCGTGAAGCGGCAACTGACAGGTGGCCTGGTCGCGTTGGCCGTCTTCGCGGCCGTCGGCGGCGCGGTGGTGGCGTGGCTGCCGTCCGACGCGAAGCGACCGTCCGCGGCACCCTCATCCGTGCCTGCGGCGCCCTCACCCGTGGAGAGTCCGGAGCCGCAGAGGATCACCGCGTCACCGGAACCGTCTCCGTCCAGCGCCTCCCCCAGCCCGTCCACGACGCCCCTCCCGCAGAGCGGTCCGGGGACCTTCGTCACCGCGCCCGGCGGGAGCGATCGGGTCGGCAAGGGCACGCCGATGCGCTACCGGGTCGAGGTGGAGAACGGCATCGCCATCTCCCCCGAGGACGTCGCCGAGCAGGTGGAGCGGACCCTGGCCGACCCGCGCGGCTGGATCGCCGACGGCCACTCGGCGTTCCAGCGGGTGTCCAGTGGCCCCACCGACTTCGTGGTCCGCCTCGCCACCCCGACGACCGTCGACAAGAAGTGCGCCGAGGGCGGCCTCGACACCGGCGGCAAGGTCAACTGCAGCGTGAACCGCAACGTGATGGTCAACCTCAGACGCTGGGTCCTGGCAACGGAGTTCTACACGAAGGACGTCACCGGGTACCGCTCGCTGATCATCAACCACGAGGTGGGCCACTTCCTCGGCCACGGCCACGTCACCTGCCCCGGCAAGGGCAAGCCGGCCCCCGCGATGATGCAGCAGATCAAGGGCCTGCTCGGCTGCGTCCCCAATGTCTGGCCGTACGACAACGACGGCCGTCCCCTCACGGGCCCCTCCGTCCCGTGACCGACTCATCCCCCAGACGAACTGGAGTTCAGATGGAGTTACGCGTACGCCACAGACACGCGGCCATGGCCGCGGGAGTGGCTTCCGCGGCCATGGTGCTGGCCGGTCTCCCGGCCGGCGCGGGAGCCGTCACCGACGTCTCCAAGGCGAGCACCCGTACGGCCTCCGCGGTCAGGACGGTCACCCTCGTCACCGGCGACCGGGTCCGGGTCGACGGCACCGGCCAGGTCTCCGGGGTGGAGCGCGCGCAGGGCCGTCAGGACATGCCGTTCTCGGTCCGGGTCGTCGCCGGGCACACCCGGGTCGTCCCCGGGGACGCCGAACTGCTGCTCGCGCAGGGCAAGTTGGACCCGCGGCTGTTCGACGTCACCCAGCTGGTCAAGGACGGCTACGACGACAAGGGCCGCTCCGACCTGCCGCTGATCGTCACCTTCCGCGGCAAGAAGGCGCCCTCGACGAGCCCGTTCACCGAGGCCGGCGCCCGGATGGGCCGTCAGCTGCCCGTCGTCAACGGCCGGGCGATGCGCTCCGCGAAGAAGCGCGGCACCGAGTTCTGGAAGGCCGTGACCGACAACTCCGCGCAGGGAACGGCCGAGTTCACCGCCGCGGCCGGCGTGGAGAAGCTGTGGCTCGACGGCAGACGCCGGGCCTCGCTCGACAAGAGCGTCGGGCAGATCGGCGCGCCGACCGCCTGGGCCGCGGGATTCGACGGCACCGGCACCAAGGTGGCCGTCCTGGACACCGGGGTGGACACCGGCCACGCCGACCTGGCGAGCCAGGTGATCGAGGAGCAGGACTTCTCGGGGTCCTCCGGTCCCTCCGACAAGTTCGGTCACGGCACCCACGTGGCGTCCATCGTGGCCGGTACGGGGGCCCGCTCGGACGGCAAGTACAAGGGCGTCGCGCCCGGGGCGAAGATCCTCAACGGCAAGGTCCTGGACGACACCGGCTTCGGTTCGGACTCCGGGATCATCGCCGGTATGGAGTGGGCGGCGGCCAAGGGCGCCAATGTCGTCAACCTCAGCCTGGGCGGCACCGACCTCCCCGGTGTCGACCCGCTGGAGGAGGCGGTGAACCGGCTCTCCGCCGAGTCCGACACGCTCTTCGTCATCGCGGCGGGCAACGAGGGCGAGTTCGGCGAGGGAACGGTCGGCTCGCCCGGCAGTGCCGACGCCGCGCTCACCGTCGGCGCGGTCGACAAGTCCGACGCCCTCGGCGACTTCTCCAGCCGCGGCCCGCGCGTCGGCGACGGCGGGGTCAAGCCCGACCTGACCGCGCCCGGTGCCGCCATCACGGCAGCGGCGGCCGCCGGCAGCGTCCTGGAGCAGGAGTACCCCTCCGACGTGCCCGGCTACCTGACCATCGACGGCACCTCCATGGCCACCCCGCATGTCGCGGGCGCCGCGGCGATCCTCGCCCAGCAGCACCCCGAGTGGAGCGGTGAGCGTCTGAAGGCGGTGCTCACGGGCTCCGCGAAGCCGGGCTCGTACAGCTCGTTCCAGCAGGGCACCGGACGCACCGACCTGGTCCGGGCGCTGGAGCAGAGTGTCGTCACCGAGCAGGGGCCGGTCGACTTCGGCGAGCAGCTGTGGCCGCACGGCGACGACAAGCCGGTCACCAAGAAGCTCACCTACCGCAACCTCGGCACGGAGCCCGTCACCCTGGACCTGTCCGTCGACGCCTACGCGGTAGACGGAAAGCCCGCCGCCGAGGGCATGTTCGCTCTCTCCCCGCAGCGGCTCACCGTCCCGGCGGGCGGCGAGGCGAGTGCCGACGTCACCGCCGACACCCGCGCGGGCACCGCGGACGGCAGCTTCGGCGGCTCGGTGAGCGCCGTTTCGGCCGACGGCAAGGTGCGGGTGCGGTCCGCCGTGGGCGTACAGCGCGAGGTCGAGTCGTACACCCTGACGCTGAAGCACATCGACGAGAACGGTGCGCCGACCGGTGACGCCGCCACCTCCGTCGCGGGCCTGTACAGCGACTTCTACGCCGGGTACGCCGACGAGCAGGACGGCGAGTTGTCGGTACGGCTGCCCAAGGCCGACTACATCCTCAGCGGGGTGATCCACCCGGCGACGTCGTCCGCGACCCACGCCGTGCTGGTCGAACCGAAGGTGACGCTGGACAAGGACATGACGATCACGGTCGACGCCCGGCAGGCGAAGCCGGTGGACGTCACCGTGCCGGACCCGGCGGCGAAGAGCGCCGACGCCACGGTCGCGATCGGCTACGGGCGGGGCGCAGGGGAGAGGGACGCCTTCCTGCAGTACCTGCTGCCCACCTTCGACGGATCCCGGTTCGGGCGGCTAGTGCCGGGCACGTCCGTGAACGGACTGACCTCCCTCTACTCCGGCGGCTGGACCAGCCAGGACGCGGACGGCAGGCCGGTCAACTACCACCTGGCCTGGTACCGGGAGGGCGACTTCGACGGCTTCACCGCGAAGGTCCAACGGAAGCAGCTCGCCAAGGTCGGTCTTCAGGTGGGCGAGGCGGTCGACGGCCGGCGCGTCCAGGCCGAGGTGACCGCGCACCTGCCCGACGGAGAGCTGGTGAGCACCTACACCGACATGCGCGGGGACCTTCCGTTCCGGAGCACCGAGTACATCCTCGACAACGGTGTGAAGTGGTCGCTGCGCACCTGGCAGGTCTCCGGTGAGGGCCACGACTCGGTCTTCGAGAGCTTCCAGATGCGCATGCCGAGGACCTGGCAGGCCGGCCACACCTACCAGGAACGCTTCGGCGTCGGCGTCTTCGGGCCCGTCCTGCCCGGCCCCGAGGATCTCGGACCGGGCAGGGGCTTCCCCGGTGTCGGCCGCGACGGCAACACGCTCAGGGCCTATCTGCCGCTGTTCGGCGACGGATCCGGGCACTGGGGCACCAGCGACACGACCGCGGTGACGACCCGGCTGGAGGCCGACGGCAAGGAGATCTCCGACGACTACGGCATCCCGCCGACCGACAGTGTCACCGAGTACACGGTTCCGGCAGCGGACTCCGCGTACAAGCTGACGGTGGACAACTCCCGCGACCCGGCGGTGTATCCGGTCAGCACCCGCGTCCAGGCGGAGTGGACCTTCCACTCGGCGAAGACCCCCGAGGGCGACTTCACCGCGGTGCCGCTGTCGACGGTCCGCTACAGCCCCGACCTGACCCTGGCCAGCACGGCCGAGGCGGGCAAGCGCTTCGAGGTGCCCTTCACCGTCGAGGGCGCGGCGGCGGGTCAGCGCCCGGCGAAGCTCGCCTTCCAGGTGTCGTACGACGAGGGGAGGACCTGGCAGCCGGCCAAGTCCGTCGGCGGCACGCACCTGTCCCTGAAGCACCCGGCGAAGGCGGGCTCCGTCTCCCTGCGCGCGGAGCTGACCGACCGTGACGGCAACACGCTGACCCAGACGATCGAAAGGGCCTATCTGACCACGCTGTAGTCACCTCTGCCCGGGACGCGCCCCAGTGCCGTCCCGGGCAAGACGTGTTTCGGGATCCAGCCCGTGTCAACTGACGGTAAACACCTGCCTGTTGGGGCTGATGATTCACATGAGACGAGGCTCGGGGATTAACGTGGATGTCCACGAACGGTGTTCGGCCGTTCGACGGTTCCCCCTCGCGCACTCCCAGGAGCGTCCATGGCTGATCAGGCGGAGAACTCCGAGCAGGAGACCTTGCCCAAGATCGACACCTCTGTGCCGCAGTCGGCGCGGATCTGGAACTACTGGCTGGGAGGGAAGGACAACTACGAGGTCGACCGCGTCGCCGGTGACGCGTTCCGCGAGATCTTCCCCGGCATCGAGACCGGCGCCCGGGCCGCCCGGTACTTCCTCGCCCGCGCCGTGCGTCATCTGGCCGGCGAGGAGGGCGTACGGCAGTTCCTGGACATCGGCACCGGACTGCCCAACGTCGACAACACCCACCAGATCGCCCAGCGGGTGGCCCCGGAGTCCCGGATCGTCTACGTCGACAACGACCCGCTGGTCCTGGCCCACGCCCGCGCGCTGCTCACCAGCACTCCGGAGGGTGTCACCAACTACGTCGACGCCGACCTGCGCGACCCGGACACCATCCTGCGGGAGGCGGCGAAGACCCTGGACTTCGACAAGCCCGTCGCCCTGATGCTGATGGGCATCCTCGGTCACATCGAGGACCACGACGAGGCGTGCTCGATCGTGCGGCAACTGGTGGCCGGTCTGCCCTCCGGCAGCTTCCTGGTGCAGTACGACAGCACCGCCACCAGCCAGGCGTACCTGGATGCGATCCAGCAGTACAACGAGGGCGGTTCGATCCCCTACATCCTGCGCACCCCCGAGCAGATCGCGCGCTACTTCGACGGTCTGGAACTGCTCGAACCGGGTGTGGCGTCGTGCTCGCGCTGGCGCCCGGACACCGAGGCACTGGGCCTTCCGGCGGAGGTGCACCAGTACGGCGGTGTCGCCCGCAAGAACTGAGACCGCGTCGGGTCAGGTCTCCTGGAGGATGCGGTGCAGGATCGTCGGCGTCTCGTCGGGTGACTCGGCCTCGACCGCCAGGCGGTTCATGGCGTCCCAGTAGCACTCGATGTCGGCCGGCCGGTCGGGGTAGAGGCCGGTGGCGAGTTGTTCGAGGTAGACCACGTCGGGCAACTCGCTGCCGGGCAGCCGCACGATCGTGATCGGGCCGCCCTCCGCGGAGTGGCCGCCGCCGAGGAACGGCATGATCTGGAGGGAGACCTGCGGGAGCCGGCAGATCTCGATGAGATGCCTGAGCTGGGCGCGCATCGTGGCCGCGCCACCCACCGGTCGGCGCAGCGCCGCCTCGTCGAGCACCGCCCAGAGCCGCGTCGGTGGCTGCCGGCGCAGGATGCGCTGCCGGGACAGCCGTAAGGCCACACGGCGCTCGATCTCCTCCTCGGAGGCGTCCGAGTGGGCGAGCCGGAGGGCGGCGCGCGCGTAGTCGGGGGTCTGCAACAGGCTCGGGACGCGCTGCACCTCGAAGCAGCGGATGAGGCTCGCCGCCTGTTCGGCCGCGAGGTAGGTCTGCATCCAGGCGGGCACCACGTCGTTGAAGTACTGCCACCAGGCAGGGGTGTTGGCCTCGTCGGCCAGCGTCAGCAGAGTGGCGCGCTCGGCCTCGTCGGTGACGCCGTAGAGGGTGAGCAGGTCCTCGACGTCCCGCGGCTTGAACCCGTGGCGGCCCGCCTCCATACGGCTGATCTTGGACCGGGAGCCGCGGATGGCGTGACCAGCGGCCTCTCGGGAGATCCCCTGCTGCTCCCGCAGCTCGCGCAACCTCGCGCCCAGCACCAGCCGCGGCACCATGGGGCCGGCCGACCGCCCTCCCAGGACCCCGCTGTCCACCGGTGTTCCTGCGGTCTCTTTGGCACCCATGGGCGTTTCTCCCTGCGGTGGAACGCGACTGTGCAGATGTACAGGCTTGCCATCGTAGGGGGTTGGGAACCTCGCTCGGACAGGTACGCGGAAGCGGGCCTACGCGCTGTCGGCCTGCGCGGTGCTCGGGGCCCGTGTTCCCGGGGTGCCGAAGCGGATGCCCTTGGCCTCCTTGCCCACGGCGCTCAGCAGGATCACCACGGCCAGGGCGGGCACCACGGTCCAGGTCATGGCCGCCGGATAGCCGTGCCGTTCGGCGAGGGCTTCCTGGATCGGCAGGTTGAGGGCGGCAATCAGGTTGCCGAGCTGGTAGGTGACCCCGGGATAGAAGCCGCGGATCGAGTCCGGGCTCATTTCCGTCAGGTGCGCGGGGATCACGCCCCAGGCTCCCTGGACGCACAGCTGCATCAGGAAGGAGGAGAGCATCAACCAGCCCACCTGGGTGGACAGTACGAAGAAGGGCACCACGACCAGGCCGCCGGCGGCCGCGATCATGATCGTGCGACGGCGTCCCAGCCGCTCGGAGAAGGCGCCGAGCAGCGCGCCTCCGATCATGGCGCCGATGTTGTAGACCACGGCGATGGCGATGGAGGTGTCCGGGGACAGGCCCAGGCCCTTCTTGACGAAGGTCGGGTAGATGTCCTGGGTGCCGTGCGACATCCAGTTGAAGGCGGTCATCAGCGCGACGAGGTACACGAACCGCTTCAGCACCGCCGGGTTCCTGAACACCTGGGACGCGGGGGTGCGGTTGAGCTTGACGCTCTTCTCCCACACCTCGCTCTCCTCCACCCGGGTGCGCACCCACAGGGCGACCAGGGCGGGCAGCAGGCTGAAGGCGAACAACCCACGCCAGCCGAAGACGGGTTCGATGACGAAGAACGCCACGGCGGCGAGCAGATACCCCAGCGAGTAGCCGCTCTGCAGCAGGCCGGACCAGAAACCGCGGCGCTCGGCGGGGATCTTCTCCATGGCGAGCGCCGCGCCCAGACCCCACTCGCCGCCCATTCCGATGCCGTACAGCAGTCGAAGTACCAGCAGGACGGCGTAGTTGGGGGCGAAGGCGCAGGCGAACCCGACGATCGAGTAGAAGACCACGTCGACCATGAGCGGGAGCCGACGGCCCCGGCGGTCCGCCCACATACCGAAGACGAAGGCCCCGACCGGCCGCATCACCAGGGTGGCGGTGGTGAGGAAGGCCATGTCGGTGAGGGAGACATGGAAGTCGTCGGCTATCTCGCTGTAGACGAGGACCACCAGGAAGTAGTCGAACGCGTCCATCGCCCAGCCGAGATAGGCGGCGAGGAACGCGTTGCGCTGATCCTTGGTGAGGCCCTTCGCCTGTTCCCTGACGGTTTGCAGCATGTCGGCCCTTCCCACGGTTTCGCAGGTCAGGCTAGGTCCGGGCAGCACGGCACACAATGCAAACACCGGCAAAGCAAAGGCTACGGTTGCCTCAAGTCGGTGCGCATTTACGTCTATTCAGGGACGCCGGGACGCCCTGCTCAGGCCGAAGACCGCCTGTCCTCACCCGTCCCTGCCGGGCACACTGAGGCATCGGCGGGCAGCACCCCGACCCACAGTCCTCGGGAGACTTCGGTGATCAGAACACGCCTTACCACCGTCAGACGTCCGCGGCTCGTCGCCTCGGTGCTCAGCCTGCTCGTCGTGACCGCTCTCGCGGTGTCCGACGCCGGCGCCGCCGCGGCACCCACGAACACCGCCGCACCGTCCAGCGCCTCGGTGGCCCGCGCCGCCTCGGCCGTCGACTCCCTGGGGATCGCCGGGACGAGCTGGGCCGTGGACGAGAGCACCGGGAAGCTGCGGGTGCACGCGGACGCCACGGTCGCGGACGCCGACCTGGCCGAGCTCCGGCGCGCCACCGGGCGTTACGCCGGTGCCGCGACCCTCGACCGGCTCGACGGCCGACTGCGCACCCTCCTGTCGGGCGGCGACGGCATCTTCACGTCCGGCTGGCGCTGCTCCGCGGGGGTCAACGTGCAGAGCGGCGCCACCTACTACTTCGTCACCGCCGGCCACTGCACCGACGGCGCCTCCACCTGGTACACCGGCTCCGCCATGACCACGCCGGTCGGCACCACCACCGCCACCAGCTTCCCCGGCGACGACTTCGGGGTCGTCCGGTACACCAACCCGGCCGTGCCGCACCCCGGCACCATCGGAACCGTCGACGTCACCGGGACCGCGACCGCCTACGTCGGCCAGAGCGTCTGCCGCCGGGGAGCGACCACCGGGGTCCGCTGCGGCCGGGTCACCGCGCTGAACGCGACCGTCAACTACGGCGGCGGAGACGTCATTTACGGCCTGATCCAGACCAACATCTGCGCCGAGCCCGGCGACAGCGGCGGCCCGCTGTACGCCGGCGACAAGGTCATCGGAATCCTCTCCGGCGGGTCCGGGGACTGCACCGTGGGAGGCACCACCTACTATCAGCCGATCCAGGAAGCGCTCAACGTCTACGGGCTGTCCGTCTACTGACGGTCCGTCTACTGACGACGCCTCCCGGCGCGGTCGGTCAGGACAGGATCTCGACGTACCCGTCGGTTCCGTGCACGCGGATCCGCTGTCCGTCCCTGATCAGCCGGGTGGCCCGCTCCACGCCCACGACGGCCGGCAAGCCGTACTCGCGGGCGATCACCGCGCCATGGGTCATCAGACCGCCCACCTCCGTCACCAGTCCCGCGACCGCGACGAACAGCGGCGACCAGCTGGGGTCCGTGAAGGACGTGACCAGGATGTCGCCCGCCTCCAGATCGGCCTCCGCCATGTCGAGAACGACACGGGCCCGTCCCTCGACGGTCCCGACGGACACCGGCAGACCGATCAGGGCCCCGTCCGGCACGTCGTCGCGCCGGTAGGACCCGCTGAGCGCGTCACCGTCCGAGGTGAGCACCCGGGGCGGGGTGAGTGTCTCGTACGACCGGAACGCGTCCTTGCGCTCCCGGATGAGCCGGTCGTCCACCTGGTGCGAGCGTACGACGTCGTGGAGTTCCTGGAAGGTGAGGTAGAAGATGTCCTCCGGCTCGGCGAGCACGCCTGCCCGCACGAGGCGCTCGGCTTCCCCCAACAGGGCCTGCTTGTAGACGAAGTAGCGGCTGACGATGCCGTACTTCGGGTACTCCCGGTAGCCGATGAAGGTCCGGACCCGGTCGATCGTCCGCTTGGTCTCGTCGGCCTTCCGCTCCCCGTCGGGCAGTGCCCGCAGGCGCGACAGCACGTCCTGTTCCTTCTCCCACGCCTTCTGGCGCCCCTGCTCGAAGCGTCGGCGGGCGGCACCCGGCCCGAAGTTCCTGACGTTGTCGAGGATCACGGGCACGAGCGTGGTGGGGCGCTCGCGCCAGCGTGGCCTCGTGATGTCGATCTCGCCGACACAGCGCATGCCGTACCGGTCGAGGTAGGTCTCGATGGCGTCGCGCGCCTCGGTCCCGCCCGCGAACTTCGCCAACTCGTCCAGGAAACCCTCGTCCTCGACGCCCTGCAGGAACGCCACCACCTCCGGGTGCGGGCGGACCGCGTCCGCGACGTCGAGCAGTTCCAGTCCCATCTCCGAGGTGATGTTGTCGGGGGCGGACAGGGTGAGCGTGTCAGCGGCGTTCTTCTCGCCGAGCCACTCCTCCAGCTTGTCGTTGAGCCACCACGTGGCCTCCATCCCGGCCATGATCACCTGGAGGTTCAGCGGATCGCCGAGGACCCGTTTGTGCTCGTCGAAGGCCTCCAGCAGGAAGTCGAACAGCGCCGGTCCGCTCTTCGTCCGGATGTCGCGCTCCAGGGCGGCGACGGACGCCCTGCTGCGCTCGATCAACCCGGTGACGATGGCCGGATCGGTCTCGATCGGGGTTGGGGGACCGCCGGCCGGCCGCCCGCCGGCGGGAGGTCCGCCGGGCACGGTGTCCGGGAGCGACGGGACGAAGTCGTCGCGGTCGAGGACGGTTTCCAGAGCGTCCCTGACCAGTGGGTCGCCCCGCCCCATGAGGTCCAGGAGGCCGGCGCGGCTCGCGGGCGCGGCCAGCCGCCGGGTGACGTCGACGAACAGCCTCCCGCCCGCCTCGTGCATCGGCACCATGGCCGTCAGCTGCCACATCGAGTACCCGAGGGGCTTCATGGGGTCGGTCATCATCTGCTGGTGGCCGACGGAGACATAGACGTGGTTCTCCTGGTCGCCGCTCACGGGGACCGGGAACAGCGTCGTGATCGGCCGGCTCTGGACGATCCGGAAGCCGTCGTCGACCAGGCACCACTCGATGTCCTGCGGGCGGCCGAAGTGCGACTCGATCCGCCGCCCGAGCCGCACGAGCTCCACGACCTGCGCATCCGTCAGCGCCGGCTCCCGCTGCCGCCCCGCGTCGATCGCCACTTCCCGGGTCCCGCCGTCCGGCAGGGCGTCCACGGCACGCTGCTTGGCGGCGATCGTCCTGGCGACGACCTCACCGTCCCGCACCGTGAAGACGTCCGGGTTCACCAGGCCGGATACCAGGGCCTCACCGAGGCCGAAGCCGGCGTCCACGGTGGCGGTCTTCCGGTTGCCCGTCACAGGGTCGGCCGTGAACAGGATGCCGGACGCGTCCGGGAAGACCATCCGCTGCACGACCACGGCCATGTGGACCGTACGGTGGTCGATGCCGTTGCGCCGACGGTAGGTCACGGCCCGCTCCGTGAACAGCGAGGCCCAGCACCGGCTGACGTGCCGGAGGATCTCCGTCGGACCCACGACATTCAGGTACGTGTCCTGCTGGCCGGCGAAGGAGGCCGTCGGCAGGTCCTCCGCGGTCGCGCTGGAACGGACGGCGTAGGCGGCCTCCTCCCCGAACCGGCCCAGCGCGTCGGTGATGGCGCCCGCGAGGTCGCCCGGGACAGCGGTCTCCTCGATGGCCCGGCGGATCTCCGCGCTGAGGTTGCGGATGCCGTCCCGGTCGTCCGGGTCCAGGCGCGACAGCCGGTCGAGCCGATCGTCGATCGACGGCACCTCCGTGATGATCCGCCGGAAGGCGTCCGTCGTCACGCAGAAGCCGTCCGGTACGCGGATGCCGTCGATCCGCGACAGCCCGCCCAAGTGCGCGCCCTTGCCACCGACGACCGCGACCGCCCTCTCGCCGATCTCGTCGATCTCCTGAAGATCCCACACGTACTGCCCGGTCACGTAGTGCCCTCATTTCCGCAGGTTGTGGCCTCGGCCGAAGATTCTGCGCCGTAACCCGGGTCTTGCCGCAAGCCCCCCTGTGCGCTATACGTTGAGAAGGGAAGGGAGAGAGTTCTCCCTTCCCTTTGTCGTAGAACGGCCCAAACCGGCCTAGGCCTGTGCGCCCACCGTGCCCTGCACAAACCGCCGAAGGTGCGCACGCACGGTGTCGGGCTGCTCCAGCCAGGGCTCGTGCCCGGCGTCCTCGATCCGCGTCAGAGGAAGACCGAGCCGGAGCGCGAGTGATGCGAGGGCCGACACAGGGCGCGGATCGTCGGCCCCGCCCAGCAGCTCCGTTCGCGCGGGCAGGCACGCGTGCAGTTCGGCAAGATGCTTCTCGAGCGGGTCCACGCGTCCTTCGCTGCCGAGCTCACCGTTCATGGCCCAGTTGATCGGCCGGCGCCGCCGGGCACCCTGCGCGGCCCAATGCCATCCGCGTTCGGGACCGGCGTGGTCGGTGAACCAGGCCAGCGTGAGCAACTCGACTTCCTGCTCCTCCGTGCGGCGTGGCAGATTCTCCAGTTCGCGGAGCCGCTCCTGCTGCGCCGCGGACATGCGTCGGTCACGCTCCGCTCGGTACCCGGTTCGCCAGTCACCCACGAACGGCCCGCACATCAGCAGCATCGCGGCAACCCGGTCAGGGTGCGTCAGGCAGAACCGGCTCGCCAGGTCGGTGCCGTACGAGTGCCCGATCAGCACGGCCTCGGGCACGCCCCATGCGTCGAGCAGCTCGACGAGATCGTCGACATGGCGGGCGAGGGAATGGCGGCCCTCCCACGGGGAGCGCCCGGTGCCACGCTGGTCGTAGCGGTACACGGGTGCGAGGTCCGCGACCATGAGGGCGACATCACCCAGGTAGTCCGGCAGTCCCGGACCGCCGTGGAGCATGACCACGGGCAATCGCCGAGTCGTGTCCCCCGACGCCGTCCAGCACAACCGCGCCTCGTCACTCATCGACGTGAGGCCCCCGTGTATCCATCAAGGTCCTTCCTGGTGCCGGGACTTGACCTTGACCCATGGGTCAGGGCTTAGCGTCCGGCCATGAACGCGACTCATCGTCTTGTACGCCTGACCCGCCGCCCTGAGGGGCTGCCGACCCCGGACGACTTCGCCCTGGCGCATGCGCCCCTCCCTCGTCCCGAAGCCGGCCAGGTACTCGTCCGCAACACCCACTTCCTCGTCTTCCCGGGTCTGCGCACCCTCATCGGAGGCGAAACACGCGATGTCCCGCTGCCCGCGCTGCACCCCGGCGACACCCTGTTCGGCCCTGCCGTCGGCGAGGTGGTCGAAGGGCCGCTGGAGAAGGGGCAGTTGGTGCTGCACCTGCAGGGCTGGCGGGAGTACGCGACGCCCGCCGCGGCCGAGTGCCGGCCGCTGGACGGCACCCTGCCCGACGCGGTGGCCCATCTCGCCCAGGGCTCCGTGGCCTACGGCGCGCTGACCCGGCTGGCCCACGTCCACGAGGGCGACACCGTGTTCGTGACCGGCGCCGCCGGTGCGGTGGGCACCATGGCGGGCCAGATCGCCCGTTTGCTGGGTGCCGCCCGGGTGGTCGGCAGCACCGGTTCACCGGACAAGGCGGAGCGACTGGAGCGGGAACTCGGCTACGACGCCACCGTGTTGCGCGGAGCGGCCCCCATCGACGGGCAACTCGCCCAGGTGGCGCCGGACGGCATCGACGTCGTCCTGGACACCGTGGGCGGCGCACAACTGACGGCCGCGGTCAACGCGGCGAACCGGGGCGCCCGGGTCGCCCTGGTCGGGGCGTTGGACGGCCAGCTGTCCCCGGACCGGGCCGGCGGCAGCGCCCCGGCTGTGCTCGACACCTACCGAATGCTGACCCGGGGCATCACGATCGCCGGCTACAGCGGCACGGACCACCCGGATGTCGAGACGGAGTGGGAGGCCCGCTTCGGGGAGTGGCTGCGGGCGGGCGCCATCCGGTTCCCGTACACCCCGGTCCCGGGAATGGAACACGCCCCGGGGGCGTTGCCCCAGCTGATCGCCGGTCGCTCCTTCGGGGCGTCCATCGTGGAGTTGTAGGACACCTGGAGTCGCACGACAGGGCGGAGCAGGCATGCGGATCGGCGAGGCGGCGGCCGCGGCCGGAACCACACCGCGCGCATTGCGCCTGTACGAGGCCCGCGGCCTGCTTCCGCCCCCAGCACGCACCGTGTCCGGTCAACGTGAGTACGGCTCCGCCGAGGTGGCCCGGGTCCGTGTCATTCGCGGCCTGCTGGCTCTGGGTCTCACTCTGGAGGACCTCCGCCGCCGCGCCCACCGTCTGGACCACCTCGTCCAGGACCAGCCCTCGGCCTCCTGTGCCGAGCGCCCCGGCGAGTTCAGCGAGGTCGTGGCCGATCGCCTGGCAGTCCTGGACACGGAAATCGCCCGCCTCACCCGCCTGAGACAGAGCCTCGCCGCGGCGGCGGGCGGGGCGCAGTGTGCCCCGGGCTCGCCGATCCGCCACAACGGCAGCGAGCCCGCGCCGGGACCTGGGCGGGCGGGGATCTGATCGTTGGCGGAAGAGAGGTCAGTACTTCCGCGGCAACCGTCATGCCGAGCAGCACACCTGTGACGGGACCGAGCAGTCCGATCAGCCCCACAGTGCCCGCGGCGGGCGCGGTGGCGACCGGGAGCAGGAACAGCCCTCCTGCGGTCAGTTGCCACCGAAGGCCGACACCGCAATGGCGCCGACCAGGCCGACGGCACCACCACGAGCCGCCCCGGACAGCGGGCTTTCGGCGGGGCGGAACTCGTGCGTGACGAAGTACTGCGGCCTCAGGGATGAGCGAACCCGAGGCGCTCGGCCACCGCATGTGTGAAGTGGGCCGTCGCGCCGATCGGGGTCGCGTACGGTCTGCACCCGCGGCCCCGGCCACCCGGCCTCACACCGAGAACTCGCGTACCACCGTGTTGCGGAACACCGCACTGCCGCCGATGGTGAACAGCGCGAGCCGGGTGTCCAGCAGGTAGGGGAACACCTGGCTGGTGTGCACGTAGCGGCCGTCGTCGACGAACATCTCCACCGACGTGCGGTCCACCAGGATGCGCAGTTTCACCGTGCGGGCGGACGGGTCGAACGGGGTGTGGCTCTCCTGCCACTTGCCGGACGTGTCGGCGTTCACCGTGTTGCGTCGGTTGAGGAAGGCGTAGTCGCCGTAGATCCCGGCGTCGATGTGCCGACCGCCGTCCGGGGAGCGCCTCAACTGGAGTCCGGCGCCGGTGAGTTGGGACCAGGTGATCTCGGTGGTCACCTCGTAGGAGACGCCGGTGTAGTCGAGCACCTTCGTGCCGTCCACGGTCACGTCGCCCAGGTTCACGGTGCGGGAGACATGCGAGTCGAGGGCGGCGACGGGTTGGGAGGCGAGGTAGTAGCTGCCGTCGGAGGCCTTCGCCAGGGTGACCTCGCGGACGATGGAGTCGGTGCCGTTGAAGCCGTCGCAGTCGATGGTGGGGGTGGTGTTGGCGTAGTCCCAGGTGTTCACCCAGCCGATCGCGTACCGGGCACCCGCGTCCACCGCACCGCTCGCGTCCCGCTTCTCGAAGGTGACGGCGGCGTACCAGTCCCAGCCGTGGTCGAGCCACTGCGGGTCACTCGTGTCAGCGGTGAACGCGGTGCCGTCGAAGGAACCCGTCCAGTAGGCGTACGTGTTGGGCAGCCCCGAGCCCTTCCCGTTGGCGCTCGCGCCGAGCACCCACTTGACGGTGCCGTCGCCTGCGGTGATGCGGAACAGGTCGGGGCACTCCAGGACGCCGATGCCGCCGTGGACGAAACCGTTCACGTAGGTCCAGGACTTGAGGTCGTCGGAGTGGTAGAAGCCGATCTTGTCGTTCTCGGCGAGGGTCATCACCCAGCGGCCCCGGTCCTCGTCGCGGATCACCTTGGGGTCGCGGAAGTCGGCGACACCCGGGTTGGCGAGGACGGGGTCGGTCCCGTAGTTCCTGAACGTGAGTCCGCCGTCGGTCGAGTAGTACAGGAACTGCTCCTGGTGGTCGGTGCCGCCGCCGGGGGACATGGTGACGATGACGACGACCGCGCCCGCGCCGAAGCCGGCCGTGTTGCCGGTGTCGACCACCGCCGAGCCCGACCAGAGGTCGCCGTTGGGCGTGGTGTCCTTGGGCACGGCAACGCCGCGGTCGGTGAAGGAGACCAGGTCCTTGGTGGTGGCCAGGCGCCACGCGGTGCCGACGACGCCGGTGAAGTAGTCGGCGTTGTAGAGGTAGTAGTAGCGGTACTCGCCGTCGACCCAGACGGGCCGCTGCGGGTCGTTCTTCCACTGGTCGGGGACCGTGAAGTGGTACGCGGCGCGGTAACTCGCGCCACTCACCGCCGGCTTGGCTTTGGCCTTCGGTACGGCCGCGGCCGTACCGGTGGGCAGCAGGGCAGCGGCTCCACCCGCGGCCGACCCTGCGAACAACGTTCTCCGGGAGATCCCCGAGGTTCCGGGCATGACGCATCGCCCCTCTCATGACACCTCACGCACATGGCGTGAAACAGCGGCTCGTGTGAACGAGGACTGTAGACCTAACTCGTTAAAGGTCAAGCGCTCCCGACTCTTGACAGGCGCCTGGCCCGATTCTCATCATCTGGGGCATCAACCCTGAACTAACACGAGTTAGGGCCACTCGATGACCGACTCGAACCTCCCCCGCCGCACGCTGCTGCGGTACGGCGCGTACGGGGCGGGCGCAGCCGCCCTGGCCGGTACCGCCGCGAGCTGGGACCGGCTCACCGGGGCCGACATCCCCGGCCGCGACGACGGCTCCCTCGTCGTCGCGACCCTCGGCTCCGCCTTCGACCCGGCCACCGTCGACGCCCTGACCAAGGGCTTCCACCGCATTCACCCCGACATCCCGCTGCGGGTGAACGCGGTGCAGGCCGTCGACTGGTCGGACTTCTTCGCCAAGATCCTCACCCAGATCGCCGCGGGCACCGCACCCGACCTGGTCTATGTGGCAACCGAGGGCGTGCAGTTGTTCGCCCAGAAGCTCGGAGTGCCCCTGGACCGCTGGGTGCGCAGGGACGCGGCGGAGCTGCGTGAGTACTTCGCCGACGTCCACCCCTCGCTCGTCGAGTCGATGATGTACGAGGGGAGCCTCTACCAACTCCCCATGGAGTTCAACGCAGCCGACATATACCTCAACAAGCAGGTGCTGAAGCGGACGGGTGCGGACTTCCCGCCCGCCGACTGGAGCCGCGACGACTTCACCACGCTGCTGCGCGAGATGAAGCGGGCCGGTGGCACGCACTTCACGCCGTACTTCTGGACCAACCGGCTGTGGGGCGGCGTGGTGCCCTGGCTCTTCGCGAACGGCACGAACCTGCTGAAGGAGTCCAAGGCGCCCGGTGGTTCGTGGCTGTGGGACAGCTTCTACCCGGCCGCCGACCGACGGGGCCGCGGCGGCGGCTTCCGCTGGACGACCCCGCAGGCCACCACCGCCCGGGTCGAGGAGTCGTACGACTATCTGGCCTCCCTCGTCCAGGAGGACCTGTGCTCGCGCCCCGAGGGCGGCAACGGCACCAACCTGGTCGGTGTGTTCTCCACCGGCCGCGTCGGCGTCACGCCGGCGGGCGGCTTCTGGGCGGGCGGCCTGCATCTGGCCGGCATGCGGGCGGACGACTACGACGTGCAGTACTTCCCACGCTGGCGTACCCAGCGCCACCAGTTCGGCGCGGCGGGCTACGCGTTGCTGCGCACCTCCAAGAAGCAGGAGGCCGCCTGGGAGTTCATCAAGTACACCGCCCGCAAGGACACGATGACCCAGCTGTTCCGGAGCAACCAGACGACCCCCGCCCGCCGTTCGATGCTCACCCCCGCCCGCTACGGCGAGAGCGGCCCGGCGCACTGGCAGGTCTTCTACGACACTCTCGACCGGTTTCCCGACACCGGCCCGATCCCGGCGCCGCCGCAGGTCGCCGAGGTGACCGACGTGCTGCTCAAGTACACCGGCACCGCGCTGGCCTCACCCCGTGCGGTGGGTCCCGCGCTGCGCCGGATGCAGGGCGACCTGGAAGCGGCCATGGAGCGTGAGGTATGACGAACACCCAGGTACAGGAAGTGAGTTCACGGCCGGTCCCGCCACCCGTGGTCACCGCACGGCCCTCCGGGCGCGACCGTGGCACCCGCGTGCTGGCCGCGCTGTTCCTGGCGCCCACGGTCGTCGGGATCGTCGTCTTCACGGTCGTGCCGATCATCGGGTCCCTCGTGCTGAGCCTGTTCCACTGGAACGTGATCGACCAGCCCCGCTTCGCCGGCGGCGCCAACTACCGCACCACCTTCACTGATTCGACCGTCCTGGTCTCCTTCCGCAACACGCTCGTCTTCATGGTCCTCGCGGTCGCGCTGCAACTCCTGATCGCGCTGACGCTGGCGCTCGTGCTGAACGGGCGGATGCCGGTGTGGCTGCGGTCGGTGTTCCGCTCGGCGTTCTTCTTCCCGCTGGTGCTGTCCGCCGCGTCCATCTCGGTGGTGATGAAGTACCTGTTCAACCAGGACTTCGGGGTGGTGAACTGGCTGATCGGCCTGGTCGGCATCGCGCCCGTGCCCTGGCTGACCTCGGAGCACGCGGCGATGGCCACGGTGATCCTCGTCTACGTCTGGCAGCAGTTCGGGTTCTCGTTCCTGCTGTTCGTCGGCGGTCTGAACAACATCCCCAAGGAGATCCACGAGGCCGCCGCCCTCGACGGCGCGACCGGCCTGCGCAAGCACCTGGGCATCACCCTGCCGCTGCTGTCACCGACCCTGCTCGTCGCGTCGGTGGTCGGCATCATCAACGCCCTCCAGGTCTTCGAGCAGCCGTACGTCCTCACCGACGGCGGACCCGGCGACGCCACCCGCACGGTGGTGATGGTGATCTACGAACGGGCCTTCGAGCAGCTCGACTTCGGGGAGGCGTCCGCGGTGGGCGTGCTGCTCTTCGTGCTGATCATGGCGGTCACCGCCCTCCAGTTCCGGCTCAGCCGGCGTTTCGTCCACTACCAGTGAGCCGGTGATCCGTATGAGTGCCACAGGCGCAATGAGCGCTATGAGCAAGGCAACCCCGACCCTGAGCCGCGCGCGCCACTCCCTCGCCCCCTGGGCCCGGATCGCCGCACTGACCGTCTGCGCCCTGGTGACGCTCGGCCCGGTCGTCTGGACCGTCGCCACCTCCCTGCGCACCCCGGCCCAGTCCTTCGACCTGCCCCCGCAGATCATTCCGGCCCACCCGACGACCGCGGCCTACCGGGGGGTCTTCCAGCAGATCGACGTGTGGCTGCTCGCCCTGAACTCCACCCTCGTGACGGCGCTGATCGCCCTCGGCCAGATGATCACGGCGGGCCTGGCCGGATACGCCTTCGCCCGCATGGAGTTCCGTTTCAAGAAGCCGCTGTTCGGCCTGGTCCTGGCGACCATGATGGTGCCGTTGCAGGTCACCATCGTGCCGGTGTTCCTGGTGCTGAAGTCGATGGGCCTCACCGACACGCTCCTGGGTCTGATCATCCCCGCCTTCCCGACCGCCTTCGGCACCTTCCTGATGCGCCAGTACTTCCTCGGCATGCCTAAGGACCTCGGCGAGGCGGCCATGCTGGACGGCGCGGGACCCTGGCGGATCTTCCGCTCGGTGTACGCCCCGCTGGCCACGCCCGGCCTCGCGATCGTCGGCGTACTCGCCTTCAACTACCACTGGAACGAGTTCTTCCGCCCGCTGATCCTGGAGACCTCCAGCCAGAACTACACGCTTCCGCTGGGCCTGGTCTCCCTGCAGGGCAACCTCGGCACCGGGTCGATCTCGGTGGTCCTGGCCGGGGTCGTGCTCTCGATGCTCCCCGCCGTCGCCGTGTTCGTCGTCGGCCAACGCCCTCTGCGCGAGGGCATCACCTCGGCAGGAGTCAACCGGTGAGCCACGACCCCCACATACCCCGGTTCCGGATCCGTCCACCCGCGGGCTGGATCAACGACCCCAACGGCCCGTTCCGTTGGCGCGGCCGCCAGCACCTCTTCTACCAGCACAACCCGGACGCCCCGGTCCACACCGACATCCACTGGGGCCACGCCTCCAGCCGCGACCTCGTCCACTGGGAGCACCACCCGATCGCCCTCACACCGACACCCGGCGGCCCGGACGAGGCCGGCTGCTGGTCGGGCTGTGTGATCGACGACGCCGGCACACCGACCGCCGTGTACACGGGAGTCGACCGTGAGCACGCCGGGCTCGGCACCATCTGCCTGGCGCGGGCGGCGGACCCGGACGACGAGCGGCTGACCGAGTGGAAACCGCTGCCGACGCCGGTGGTGGCAGGGCCGCCGCCGGGACTGGACGTGGTGATGTTCCGCGACCCGTTCGTCTTCCGCCACGCGGACCGGCGCTGGGCCCTCGTCGGGGCCGGGCACGCCGACGGCACACCGTCGGTCCTGCTCTACGACTGCGACGACCTGACCGACTGGCGGTTCGCCGGAGTGTTGCTGGACGGCAGGGATCCGGTGGCTGCGGGGGTGTTCGGCGACAAGGGGGCGGTGGGCTGGGAGTGCCCGCACCTGTACGGGACAGCAGGCGGCGACCACGTGCTTCTGGTGTCCCTGTGGGACGGAGACCCCTGCTCGACCGGGTACCTGACCGGCCGTCTGCAAGCAGACGGCCAGGGGTCGTTGAGGTTCGTGACGCGCGCCGGCGGCCGACTGGATCACGGCCGGGACTTCTACGCTCCCGCCGTTCTCCAGGAGCCGGACCGCGCGCTGTTGTGGGGCTGGTCGTGGGAGGCCCGTCCGAACGAGGAGGTGCACCAGGCCGGATGGGCGGGCGTACTCACCGCTCCCCGGGTCGTCGACGTGCACCCCGACGGTTCGCTGCGCGTGCGTCCCGCGCCGGAACTCGACCTTCTGCGCCCGGCCGAGCCGTTCGTCACCGCGCCGGGCCGGGTTCCGCTTCCGGAGACCTACGACCTGACGGTCACCGCAGGCGAACCGACCACGGTGAGTCTTCTCCGGGACCCGTCGGGCCGGGAGCTGACCATCCGCGTGGACCCCGCCAGGGGAACCGTCCTCCTCGATCGCAGCGCCTGGCCCCGGACCGGCAGGGAAGGCTCGGCCCCGATCACCGTGCAGGTGCCGAAGGCGCCGGAACTCACGCTCCGGCTGCTCGTCGACGGCTCGCTCCTCGAACTCTTCGTCGCGGAACGGGCGATGGCCACCGAGCGCGTCTACCGGCGCCCCGGCGACATCGCCGAGCTGGTCGTCGACGGGCCGGGTGCCCAGGTCACCGGGTGGGCGCCGGACCCACGGAGGCGCGGCTGACCACGGGGCAGGCCAGGCGCCGGACGGTCGCGGGCGGCGTACTGCCGGTTTCGATGGCGTCCAGGAGCAGGCGGGCCGCCGCCTCGCCCATCGCCCGGTGCGGCAGCGCGATCGAAGTGAGCGGCGGGGTGAGGAACCCGGCCATGTGTTCCTGATCGTCGTAGCCGACCACCGACAGTTCGGCGGGCACGTCGATCCCGAGCCGGGCCGCGGCATGCAGGACGCCTGCCGCGACCCGGTCGTTGTAGCACAGCACGCCGGTGGGGCGGCTTTCCGCCTCGACCCCGTCGAGCAGGCGCAGCGCCCCTGCGTATCCCGCGGAGATCTCCCCTCCCCCGCGCACGATCCACTCCTCGGGCACGGTGACGCCCTCGGCACGCAACGCCTCCCGGAAGCCGCGGGTACGTTCGGACGAGGCGATGTCCGCCAGGCCGCCGATCACGGCGAGCCGACGGTGGCCCGCGCCGAGCAGCAGCCGGGCCGCGGTACGGCCGCCCGCGCGTTCGGCGGGGACGACGGCGGGCAGGGAGCCGTCATCGGGCAGACAATTGGCGAGGACCGAGTGGGTACGGTGCATGCCTTCAGGAACATGCACCCGGCGCAGCGACATGGCCGCGTAGATGATGCCGTCCACCCGCCGGTCGAGCAGTTCCGCGACCGCGGCGTCCTCCTTGGCCGGGTCGCCGCCGGAGTCGATGGTGACGACCAGATGATCGCTGTCCCAGGCGGCCTCCATGGCGCCGCGCAGCAGCCGACCGGCGAACGGTGAGGACGCGATCTCGTCGGTGACCAGCCCGATCACGGCCGTACGGCGACGGCGCAGACCGCGGGCGACGGGGTCGGGGCGATAGCCCAGCTGGACGGCGGCCTGCCTGATGCGTTCCTGAGTGGCGGGTGAGAGGTTGCCCTCGGCGCGGCCGTTGAACACGAAGGACACCGCGGTGTGCGACACACCGGCGAGCCGGGCGACGTCCCGTGACGTCGGACGCCCGGTCCCTGTGCTCCTGCCGTCCTCGGCACCGCCCATGCCGCCCGCCGCCCTCACCCAGCCCGTCCCTGCCGATCACCATCCACCCTATCCGCGCGAGAACCTCGACACAGCGTGGAGGGTGGGAGATCAGGACCCAGCAAGAAAAGCGGCCGACCAGCGGCGAGAGGAGGCCGGCGATGGCCATGCGTCTCACTTTCATGTCAGAGAAGGTGGACGGCAGCCACCGAGAACACGGCGCTCACGGCTCCGTGTGGTCTCCTCGGCCCTCCGCGTCTCGGCACCCACTCCGCGCACCAGCGCCAGACACCCCAGGCGGCGAGCCGGTAGCCACTGGTGACCCGACCCACCATGCTCGGTGGGGAGAGGCGTTGCCGCAACGACACCGTGCACACGTTCGGGCTGAGGCGTCGTTCCACGTGCAGCGGCACGGTGCCCCGGCCGACGACGCACGTCGGCCGGGGCACCGTGCCGGGACCTGGGCGAACGCCGCCTACCGCGACATCAACTCGGTGTCCCGGTGACGTAGGGGTCCTGGGTGAGGAGGTGCGCCTTCAGGCCCTCGCCGACGCCAGGCTCCGGGGTGCCCGCCCAGTCCTTGATGAGCACGCCACCGGTGCTGCAGCCCCACGGGTTCCAGGTCCACGCGAGATAACCCATGCCGTGCGCGTCGGCCCAGTCCACCAACCGCTGCATGTAGTCGAAGCCGCAGTTGTCCTGGCCGAACTCACCGATGACGACCGGCACCTGTTGCGCGAGCGGCGCGACCTGGCTGTCCCAGCAGGATTCGGTCGCGCAGGCGTTGAAGCTGTACGAGTGCCAGGACGCGGCGATGTTGTTCAACGGGTCGGTCGGCTTGTACGTCAGCCACTCCCGCATGTCGTTGGCCCACTCCAGGCCGCCCAGCATGAGGACATTGGTCGCGCCGGTGGTCCGGACAGCGTCGACCAGGTCCTGCATGCCGGCGGTTTCATAGGGAAGGCCGGTGCAGGTGCCGCCGTCTCGCCAGCACGTCCAGCCGAGGGTCTTGTCCCAGTTGCTGGCGACCTCCGGGTACGGCTCGTTGAACAGATCGAAGACGACGGCGTCGTTGCCCTTGAACGCGCCTGCGACACCGGTCCAGAACTGAGGGGCGTACTGCGCGTCCGGCATCGGCTTCTGGCAGGTCGCGGTGGCGTCCTTGCAGTGCCAGTCCGGCCCGTTGGTATAGGCGCCCCGGGTCCAGTGCAGGTCGATGATCGGGGTGATGCCGTTGGCCACCAGCAGGTTGACGTAGTCCTTGACGCCTTGCTGGTAGGTGGCTCCGCTGGGCGAGCCGTTGATGCCGAGCCAGCATTCCTCGTTCAACGGCAGGCGTACCGCGTGAACGTTCCAGGTCTTCATCGCGTCGACGGAGGCCTGGTCGACCGGGCCGCTGTCCCATTGCCCCTTGCCCTGCACACAGGCGTATTCACCGCTGGAGCGGTCCACACCCAGCAGCCGGTACTGCTTGCCGCTCGCGGTGACGATCTTGTTACCGGAGACCTTCAGCTTCGGGGCCGGACCGCCGGGGTCGCCGGTCGGAGTGACTGTGGGGCTGGGGGTCGGGGATGTCACCGAGCCGGTGCAGGTCACGCCGTTGAGCGCGAACGACGCGGGTTTCGGATTGGCGCTCTTCCACGCACCGGTGAACCCGATGGAGGCGGACTTGCCGGTATCCAGCGCCCCGTTCCAGTCCAGGCCGGCGGCGGACACATGGGTCCCGGACTGGGTCCACGTGGCGCTCCAGCCGTTGGTGACCTTCTGGTCGTCGTTCGGGAAGTCGAACGTCAACTTCCACCCCCGCACGGCGGCGCCGAGGTTGGTGATGGCCACGTCCGCGTTGAACCCGCCCGACCATTGGCTCTGCACCGTGTATGTGACCGAGCAGCCGGTGTCGGCTGCCGACGCGGGCAGGGTGGCGGTTGCAAGGCCACCCAGGATCAGCGCACCGGCGGCGCCGGTGGCCATTAAGGCGTGACGACGTTTCACCTGATCTCCTCGTTGCCGTAAGGGACGGATGGGAGCGATGGAAGCGATGCACTCATCGTTAATTCGGTGACTTATGGAAGTCAAGGTGCCTGCGACTGGCTTCTGGAGACTGGGAGCCGACCGGAGCGAAAGGCCCTGCTCGGCCTAAGTAAGCTAAGGTGGCAAAGCCCGGGACAAAGGAGAACATGTGGCGTCCAGTCCACTGTGGGCAAGCCGGTTGAAGACGCGCGGCTTGGTCCTCGACGTGATCAGGTCGGCGCGGGCGACCAGCCGCGTGGAGCTCGCGGCGGCGACGGGTCTCACCGGTGCGACGATCTCCGCGGTCGTGCGCGAGCTCATGGCCGACGACCTGGTCGTCGAAAGCGGTCGCGGTGCGCCGACGGGCGGCAAACCGCGCACGCTCCTCCAGCTCAACCCGCAGGCCCGGTACAGCGTCGGTGTCCAGCTCGAACGCAACTCCTGCGTGATCGTGGTGGTCGATCTGGCCGGCAGGCAGGTGGCCAGGACCTCGTTCCAGGGCACCGCGACGATGCCGCCGGGGCAGGCACTACCGCTGGTGGCGAACCAGGTGGAGGCGTTGCTGGCCACCGCGGCCGTCGACCGCGAGAAGGTGCTGGGCGTGGGCCTGGTCGGCTACGGCCCGCAGGATCGGCGCGCGGGTACCTTGCTCACCCCGCAGCCCACCGAGGAGTGGCTCGGCTACGCGGTCGCGCCGAGCCTCGCCCAGAGCCTCGGACTCCCCGTACTGCTCGACAACGACGCCTCCGCGGCGGCCATCGGCGAGTACTGGCTGGGGACGGTCGCCCCGCACAGCACCTACGGCTGTATCTACATGGCCACCGGCATCGGCGGCGGGGTCGTGGTGGCCGGCGAGGTGTACCGCGGCAGTTCCTCGAACGGTGTGGAGATCGGCCACATCTCCATCGACGTCAACGGCGAGGAATGCCCGTGCGGCAACGTCGGCTGCCTGGAGAACTATGCCGGCCCCTCCGCCCTGGTCCGGCAGGCCATGGACATGCCGGAGCTGGCCCAGCGGCTGGCACTGGGCCCGACCGACGACGACTTCCTCACCGAGTTCGCCCGGATCACTGCCGCCGCGAACGCCGGTGACGCCGAGGCGCGGGGTCTCGTCGAGCGGTCGGCCCGCTATCTGGGGCACGCCGCCGTCACGATGTCCGCCCTGTTCGACGTCGACACGATCATTCTGGCGGGGCCGAGCTTCTCCGTGGCCGGTTCGATCTACCAGACGGTGATCCAGCAGGAGGTGGACCGGCGCACGTTCACGCGCAGGGTGCACCCGGTGCGGATCGTGCCGTCGGTAAACGGCTCGGACGCGGCGGCGATCGGCGGGGCGGTCCTTGTCCTGCAGAGCGAACTGACCCTCGCCCACCCGCAGGACGGGGTACGACCGCTGCTCGTCGGCACGGGTGAAGCCACCCCCTGACAGGCCTGCCTAGTTGTGCTCGTACGCCGGCATGCTGCCCGCCTTGACCACCTCCGCCGGGTCGATGTCCACGACCCGGCCCCGTGCGGCCGGGTCAGGTGAGGCTGCGGCCAGGAGTTGGGTGTAGGGGTGTCGGGGGGTGCGGATCACCTTGTCCGCAGGCCCCCGTTCGACCACTCGCCCCCGGTACAGGACCAGGATGTCGTCGGCGAAGTGCCGTGCGGTCGCCAGGTCGTGGGTGATGTAGAGGACGGCGAGGTTCTCCTCCCGCTGGAGTCGGGCCAGAGTCGAGAGCACATCCAGCCGGATCGAGACATCCAGCATGGAGACCGGCTCGTCGGCCACCAGGACGGTCGCACCGGGCGCGAGCGCGCGGGCGATGGCCACGCGCTGGCGCTGTCCGCCGGAGAGTTCGTGGGGCCGGCGGTGTGCGATGGCGGCGGACGGGAGACTGACCCGGTCCAGCAGTTCCGCCGCCGCGGCACTGGTCTCCGTACGCGTCCTGGTGCGACCGTGCAGCCGCAGCGGGCGCGCCAGGTGGTGAGTGATGGTGTGGAACGGGTTCAGCGAGGCGAACGGGTCCTGGAACACCATCTGTACGTGGTGACGGTAGTCGCGGTCCGGGACGGGCGCCCCGTCCGCCCCGGTGAGAGTGACCCGCCCTGCGGTGGGCCGCTCCAGGCGGGCGATGATCCGCGCGATCGTGGACTTGCCCGATCCGGATTCGCCGACCAATGCCACCGTACGCCCCGGGGTGAGAGTGAAGGAGACCTCGTCGACGGCTCGCAACCGGGTGGGGCGAAGGCCCCCTCTGATCCTGAACTCCTTGACCAGGTCGGCCACTTCGAGCACCGTCATGACGTACCTCCGGATCGTACGAACGCCCCGCTCTCGCCGGTGAGGCTGGGGAAGGAGCCGAGCAGCCTGCGGGTGTACGGGTGTTGTGGCCGGTCGCGTATGTCCTCGGCCGGCGCGTTCTCGACGATCTCCCCGTCGAGCATCACCGCGATCCGGTCCGCGACCTCAAGCAGCATGGGCAGGTCGTGGGTGATGAACAGGACGGCGAAGCCGATCTCGTCGCGAAGCCGCATGATCTCCTGGAGGATGCCCCGTTGCACGACCACGTCCAGCGCGGTCGTCGGCTCGTCCAGGATGACCGCCTGCGGATCGAGCAGCATCGCCATCGCGATCATCACGCGTTGCCGCATCCCCCCGGACAGCTCGTGCGGGTAGGAGCGCAGGCGCCCCGGATCGATGCCGACCATGGTGAGCAGTTCGGCGCAGCGGGCCCGCCTTTGCGTACGGGACATCTGCGGCCGGTGGGTGATGAGCACGTCCTCCATCTGTGCCCGGATGGTCAGAACGGGGTTGAGCGAGTTCATCGCGCCCTGGAAGACCATGGCCAGCTTCGCCCAGCGGAAGGCGCTCAACTCCTTTGGTGGCAGGGCGAGTACGTCGAGGGAAGATCCCTCGCGGTCGTGGAAGGTCACGGAGCCGTCGGTGATCTCGGCGGGTGGCGTGTGCAGTCGGTTCACCGCGTACGCGAGGGTGGTCTTGCCGCAGCCCGACTCACCGACCAGACCGAGGATTTCACCCCGCCGCAGTGTGAGGGACACGTCCCGCACGGCGTGCACCGGCTGTTCGCCCTGGTAGACCACGGACATGCCTCGCACGTCGAGCACTACGTCCTCCTCGCGGCTCGACTCGGCCACGGGTGCTCGGCGGGCCGCTTCCCGTGTCCGGCGAGGCAGGTTGCGCAGCGTCGGATTGATGATCTCGTCGATGGTGAAGTTCACCAGGGCGAGACCGCAGCCGAACAGGGCGATGATCAGTCCTGGCGGTACGAACCACCACCAGGCGCCGCGCTGGAGGGCGAAGCCGTTCTGCGCGTAGTAGAGCATCGTGCCGAGGGTCGATGAGGAGGATGCGCCCAGACCGAGAAAGGACAGGCCTGCCTCGCTCAGGATTGCGACGATCACCGCGAACACGAACTGGGAGGCCAGCAGCGGCAGCAGGTTGGGCAGGATCTCGACGCCGATGACCCTTCCCGGGCCCTCCCCCGCGACGCGGGCGGCCAGCACGTAGTCGCGGTTGCGCAGGGACAGGGTCTGGGAGCGCAGGACACGAGCGGAACCGGCCCAGCCGGTGATCGCAAGGACCAGGGCGATCGTCCAGGATCCGCGCTGTTCCGGCGGTACGAACGCGGAGATCACGATGATCAGCGGAAGCCCGGGGATCACCAGCATCACGTTGGAGAAGAGAGAGAACGCCTCGTCCACGACGCCGCCGAGGTAGGCCCCGACGATGCCGAAGAACGCGGCGAGGACGGTGGCCAGGACTCCGACGAGGACGCCTATGTAGAGCGAGCCGCGGGTGGCGTAGGCGATCTGGGCGAGAACGTCCTGGCCTGTCTGGGTGGTTCCCAGCAGGTGGCCGCCGCTCGGGGAGGTCAGACCCATGTTGTCGATCCGGTCAGGGTCGTCGACCAGCAGGGGGCCGACGAGCCCGAACAGGGAGATCGCGAGGATCAGAGCGGAGCCGACCACGAGCTTGGGTGACCAGCGCACGCGCCAGACATCGCGCGGGCTCGGCTGCACATCGGGGCTGATGTTCGTCATCTACGTGCCACCTCAGGGTCTTTGTGGGGTGGTGATCCAACGCCGCACGGGCCCTATCCGCTGGTCCGGGTGCGTGGGTCGATAAGGCCGTACAGCAGGTCGACGGCGAGGTTGGCCGCGAGCACGGTGACCGTGATGACCAGGAAGATGGCCTGCATGAGCGCGTAGTCGTTGTTCTGTACCGCCTGGAGCAGCTTCGAGCCGATGCCGGGATAGGCGAAGACCTGCTCGGTGACGATCGAGCCGGCGACGACGAAGCCGAGGGAGATCGCGAATCCGGCGACGGAGGGCAGGATCGCGTTCCTCGCCGCGTACCGGATCATGATGCGTCGCTCGCTGAGGCCCTTCGCCTTGGCGGTGAGCACGAAGTCCTCGGCCATCGCGGAGACCATCATGTTCCGCGTGCCCAGCACCCAGCCTCCGACGGACGAGATCACGATCGTGGCCGCGGGCAGGATGCCGTGGTAGAGCGCGGACATGATGAAGTCGGTGTAGGGGCCGGGGGTGATGGCGACGTCGTACCCGCCGAGGAGGGGGAACCAGCCCAACCCCGATCCGAGGGCGGCGACCAGGATGAGCGCGAGCCAGAAGTACGGCACCGCGGACAGTACGGTCGAGGCCGGCACCAGCGAGTCCAGCCAGGTGCCACGCCGCCAGCCCACGAACACGCCCAGCACGATCCCTGAGACGACCGCCAGGATGGTCGCGAGCCCGACCAGGGCGATGGTCCAGGGCAGCGAGGTGGCGATGACGGTCGAGACCGGGGTCGGGAAGTCGCTCACCGAGACCCCGAAGTCACCGCGTAGCAGGTTGCCCAGGTAGGCGATGTACTGCCGGAGCAGCGACTCGTCCGTGTGGGTGCCGAGCAGGAGCTCGTAGGCCCGGCGTGCGGAGGGGTCCACCGCGCCACCGTGCTGCTGGAGCTTCGCCATCAGGATGTCCGACGGATCGCCCGGCATCATCCGCGGGATGAAGAAGTTCAGTGTCACGGCGGCCCACAGGGCGACCAGGTAGAAGGCGAACTTGCGCAGGTAGTACCGCATCGGTGCGCCTCACTTCCCGGCGGGCTTGAGGCGCAGGTAGACCTCCGCGCTGTCGGGGCTCTGCCAGACAGCCGGGAAGGCGTAGAGGTCGGCGGCGGTCGGCCAGCCGGTGAACTTCGCGTCGTGAACGACGTTGATCGTGCCCTGGGTGAGCACCGGGATGTACGGCATGGCCTGCTCGATGCGGGTCTGCACGGTGTCCAGGTAGGGCTGGCGCGCGGTGGTGTCGGCCGG
This sequence comes from Streptomyces sp. NPDC048420, assembly GCF_040651535.1. Lineage (NCBI taxonomy): Bacteria > Bacillati > Actinomycetota > Actinomycetes > Kitasatosporales > Streptomycetaceae > Streptomyces > Streptomyces sp. NPDC048420. Next base: position 89,617 of record NZ_JBEZKG010000001.1, on the reverse strand, counting down.
GTTGATGTGCTTGATCGCGTCCAGCGCCTTGTCGACCTGCGGATCGGAGAAGCGGCTGAAGTTCGAGCCGGGTTTGGCGCCGACCTCGGCGGTCTGCGCGGTGCTGAGGAAGTAGGTGTAGAGGTAGTACGGGTCGGGCGCGGGCCCCTGGTAGAGGGAGTCGATGATCAACTGGTAGGAGCCGCGGTCCCTGGAGTCGACGAACTCGTTCCAGGACAGCTGCTGTGGAGTGAGCTTGATGCCGGCCTTCTTGAGTTGCTGGCCGATCGTGTTCACCGCGGTGATGTAGTCGGTCCAGCCGGAGACGGTCATCACCGTCAGCGACAGCGGCTTGCCGTCCTTGGCGTAGATCCCGTCGGAGCCCTTGGCGTAACCGGCGCTCTCCAGGGTGCGTTGTGCCTCGGCCACGTCCGGCTGCATCGGCGCGGTCGCGTTCTGCAGCCGAGCGGACATGAGCGCCTTGTCCCGGTTCGGCAGCAGGAGGCTGGGCGAGATCTCACTCGCTGTGCCCTCGAACGCCAGCGCGTTGAGCTGGGTTCGGTCGATGGCGTGGTAGATCGCCCGACGCACGGCCGGGTCGGTCTGCGGGCCCTTGCAGCCGAGGTCGGCGTTGCTGCAGGTGTCAAGCACGATCTGGTTCAGCGGTGTGATGACGGACTCGTAGCCGGGGTAGTTCTTCGCGACGTCCTCGACGCCGGGCACCGGCCCCGTCTGCCAGTCGATCTGTCCGGCCTTGAGGGCGGTCGCCCCAGACTGGTTGCCGGAGAGTGCGGGATAGCGGATCCTCTTCACCGTCGGCTCCCCGCCCCAGTAGGAGGGGTTGGCCTTGAGCGTGTATGCCTGGGGTTTGAAGTCGTCGAGGAGGTAGGGACCGGTGCCGACCGGGTCCTTGAGGACGGCGACGCCCGGATCGGCGAGGTCCTTCCACTTGTGCTGGGGCACGATGTAGGTCTTGCCCAGGACGGATGGGCCGTCGACGAAGGACGGCTTGTCGAAGGCGATGCTCACGTGGGTGTCGTCGACCGCCGTGGCGTGGCCCGCGTATCCGGCGTTGTTCATCCCCTTGTGCTTGGTGATCATGTCGAGGGTGAACACGACGTCGGCGGCGGTGAATCGCTGACCGTCCGACCACTTCACCCCGTCCCTGAGAGTGATGGACAGCTTGGTGCCGTCAGGGTTCCAGGAGAACTTCTTGCCCAGCCGGGGCACCGGGGCGTCCTTGCGGACGGTGTTGTAGAAGAACAGCGTCTGGAAGATCGTCCCGGTGCCGCCGATGGCTGTCGGCGCGAACGGGTTGAAGTTGATCTGGTAGTCGCTGGCCTGCCCTGTGTAGGCGACCAGCACCGGGGACTTGCTCTGGGCCGGCGTGCCGGACGACTGGCACCCCGCGGCGGCGAGCATCAGGGCAGCCATGATCACTACGGTGTGCCGTCTGGCACCGCGTCCTGTCGACAGCATGGTGATGTCCTCTCGTCCTGACGCTCGACTAGGTGGCGACACGGGGAATGCTCGACATTATTAAGACCCCTAAGAAAGGGGGTCAATACTGGCGACGCCGCGTCATGAGCCCCGATTCGGGGCGCACAGTCTCGGGACCCTCCCCCTTGCGGTTCCGCCGGATTTCCCCACCGTTGACTTACTTAAGTTATCTGCGTAAGCATGGACGCCGTCTCACGGCCGTACCAGCGACCAGCGAGGAGAACGCGGATGATCGCCAGAACGACGTTGCACGACGGCTGGAGCCTGCGAGCCACGGCAGGTCAGGTGCCGGACACTCTCGCGAACCGTCAGGTGCCCGCTCAGGTGCCAGGGAGCACCCACCTCGACCTGCTCGCCGCCGGTCTCATCCCGGATCCGTATCTGGACCTCAACGAATCGGCGCTGACCTGGATGCACCGCGTCGACTGGCAGTACACGACCACGTTCCGGGCAACGGCGCCGCAAGCCGGCGAACGGGCGGATCTCGTCTTCGACGGCATCGACACGATCGCCGTCGTCGAACTCAACGGCGATGTGCTCGGGCACACCGCCAACATGCACCGCGGCTACCGGTTCGACGCCCGTGGATCGCTGCGTGAGGGCCTCAACACACTGACCGTCTCGCTGGGTTCAGCGCTCACCCACGCCGAGGAGGCGGAGGCCCGGCTCGGCTGGCGCATGCGCGCCTACCCCCACCCTTACAACGCCATCCGGAAGATGGCGTGCTCCTTCGGCTGGGACTGGGGTCCTGACCTGCAGACCGCCGGCATCTGGAAACCCGTACGGCTGGAGCGGTGGACCGGCGGGCGCCTGGCGCAGGTGCGCCCGCTCGTCACCGTCGATCCGGACGGCACCGGCCGCATCGACGTGCAGGTGGACATCGCCGACGCCGAAACCGACGGCACTGGCGGCGACCGCGAATACACCGTGGAGGTCACCATCGGCAACGTCCACGTACAGACACTGGTTCGCGGCACCACCGCCCGCGTCACCGCCCTGGTGCCGGACGTGCGACTGTGGTGGCCGGCGGGCTACGGCGCCCAGCCGCTGTACGAGCTGGCCGTGACGCTCCTGGCCGACGGCGAGCGTGTCGACACCGACCGGCGCCGGGTCGGGTTCCGTACCGTCACCGTGGACACCGAACCGGATGAGACCGGTACGCCGTTCACCTTCGTCGTCAACGGCACACGGATCTTCGCCAAGGGCGCCAACTGGATTCCGGACGATCACTTCCTCACCCGCGTCACCGCCCAGCGGACGGCACGCCGCATCGATCAGGCCGTCGACGCCAACATGAACATGTTGCGGGTCTGGGGCGGCGGAATCTACGAGAGCGACGACTTCTACGAGATCTGCGACGAGCGCGGTGTGATGGTCTGGCAGGACTTCCCCTTCGCCTGCGCCTTCTACGCCGAGGAGGAACCGCTGCGGCACGAGGTCCTGGCCGAGGCCCGCGAGAACATCACCCGGCTCGTGGCCCACCCCTCGCTCGTCCTGTGGAACGGCAACAACGAAAACCTTCCCGCGTACACCGACTGGGGCTGGCAGGAAGGCCTGGAGGGGCGGAGCTGGGGGCTCGGCTACTACGCCGATCTGCTGCCCGCGCTCGTCGCCGAACTCGACCCCACCCGTCCCTACGCACCCGGCAGCCCCTACAGCCCCGGCGATCTGCCACCCAACGACGCCCATCACGGCACCCGCCACGAATGGGACGTGTGGAACGCGCGCGACTACACCCACTACCGCCACCATGTGCCCAGGTTCTGCGCCGAGTTCGGCTTCCAGGGACCGCCCGCCTGGACCACCCTCCACCGCTGGATCCACGACGAACCGATGACACCCGGCTCCCCCGCTCTCCTGCTCCACCAGAAGGCCGAGGACGGCAACGGCAAGCTGCACCGCGGCCTGGAGCCCCACCTGCCGGTCCCCGCCGACCTGGAGCGGTGGCACTGGGCGACCCAGCTCAACCAGGCCCGCGCCGTCAGGTTCGGCATCGAGCACTTCCGCTCCTGGTGGCCGCGGACCGCGGGCGCGCTCGTCTGGCAGCTCAACGACTGCTGGCCCGCCATCTCCTGGGCCGCGGTGGACAGCGAAGAACGACCCAAACCCCTCTACTACGCCATCAAGCAGGCGTTCGATCCGCGGTTGCTCACCATCCAACCCCGCGACGGCAGGCCCACGTTGGTCGCTGTGAACGACCACGACCAGCCGTGGCGGACAACTGTGCTGGCGACACGGCAGACCTTCACCGGCAAGGCGCTGGCCACCGCCGAGCTGTCGCTCGACGTGCCGCCCCGGTCCACCGCGCAGCTGTCCCTGGCCGACGACCTGCTCACCCCCTCCGACCCGCGCGGCGAAGTGCTGACCGCAACCGCAGGTGGCGCCCATGCCCATCACCTCTTCGGCGAGGACCGCGACCTCGACTACGACCCGGCGCCGTTCACCGCCGGCGTCCTGCCCGTGGACGGTGGCTACCGGATCGACGTACGCGCCACCTCCTATGTGCGCGACATCGCCCTGCTGGCCGACAAGGTCGCGCCCGACGCGGTCGTGGACGACATGCTCGTCTCCTTGCCTGCGGGAGGGGCCAGGAGTTTCCTCGTGCGCACGTCGACGAAGCTGGACGACCCGTCCGCCTTGATCCGTCCGAATGTGCTGTGCTGCGCCAACTCCCTGGCCTGTGCCACGGCTGTTCACCCCGTGCACCCGGGTCAGTGAAGTAGGAGGCAGACGAGTCGGGCTGTACGCCGGGTTCAGTCCGAATCAGGCCGTTGCGCTGCGCGCCGCAGGAGGTCACACGCCAGCCGGGGACCCGTCAGACTCGGCAACGACCAGCCGTCAGCACACGTCGGCCCTCCGCATCAAGATCCGGACCATGCGGGGAGCCGATGATGTGTCCGCCGACCGCCTCGGGGGCGGTGAGGACATCCGCGCGCCGACGCTCGGGGATGAGGTGGCGGCGCGCATGCGTATCTTGCTCAGCTCAGGAAGCTCAACCGCACATGACGGTTGGCATTGGAAATGTTGGTGTCCACCAGACAAACCGACTGCCAAGTCCCCAGTTCCAGCCCCCCGTTCACCACCGGCAGAGTCGCATGCGGTGGGACGATCGCCGGGAGGACGTGGTCTCGGCCGTGGCCGGGGCTGCCGTGGCGGTGCTGCCAGCGGTCGTCGGCGGGGAGGAGGGTGTGGAGGGCGGCGAGGAGGTCGTCGTCGCTGCCGGCGCCCGTCTCGATGATGGCGACGCCGGCTGTGGCGTGCGGGACGAAGACGTTCAGGAGGCCGTCGCGGCCGACGGCGACCTCCCTCAGGAAGGCCTCGCAGTCGCCGGTGAGGTCGACGATCCGCTCCGACGAACCGGAGGCGACGTTCAGGACTCGGGTGGTGAAGGCGTCTGACATCCCCCCATCCTCACCCCTGCGCCCGGATTCACACCCCATCCACCGACCGTCCCGCGATACGGCAGGTCCATTCCGCGAGACGCCATTGACCATGGCCGCGCCAGCTGGCTACTTTCGGCGACATGTTGCGTTCAGTTCTGCTCACCACGCGCGGTCACATCGACCTGCTGCGGGTGGCCTCCGCCGCGTGTCGTCGCGGCTGCTGACGCCTTCTCCCACCCCTTTCGCGCCTGCGCTCCGCCCTACCCGCACGTCCTCTCCGCGCTGATCCCCGATCGGTGACGCGAGACTGACGCCGGCAGTGCCTGGCCGCCCTCACCTCCTCATCGGCCGCCGTCCCCTCCGTGGAGCTCCCATGAGCATCAGCCATGCCCCGCCCGGCTCTCACAAACCCGATATTTCTGGAATATCAGGTGATGAAGTCGTGTCCGTCGACCTCGTCCCCATCGTTCCCGTCTCCTCCCGACGCACCCGCGTCCCCCGCTGGCTGCGCCGCACGACCGGCCCCCTCCTGCTGCTCGCCCTGTGGCAACTCCTCAGCAGCACCGGTGTGTTGACCGCGGACGCCCTCGCCTCTCCCGGCCGGGTCGCCCAGGTCGCGGGGGATCTGACCGCCGACGGCTCACTGGCGTCGGCGATGACGACCTCGCTGCAGCGGGTCGCGGCCGGACTGCTCCTCGGGACCCTCATCGGTACCGGACTCGCCCTCGTATCGGGCCTGTTCAGGATCGGCGAGGACCTCGTGGACGCCCCGGTGCAGATGCTCCGGACCGTGCCGTTCGTGGGGCTGATCCCGCTGTTCATCATCTGGTTCGGCATCGGCGAGGCCCCGAAGGTCGCGATCATCACCCTCGGCGTGACCTTTCCGCTCTACCTCAACGTCTACGCCGGCATCCGGGGCGTGGACTCCCAGCTCATCGAGGCCGGGGAGTCCCTCGGACTCTCCCGCTGGGGACTCGTACGGCACGTCATCCTGCCGGGTGCGCTGCCCGGCGCCATGACCGGTCTGCGCTACTCCCTCGGGATCGCCTGGCTCGCTCTCGTCTTCGCCGAACAGGTCAACGCGGACTCGGGCATCGGCTTCCTGATGGTGCAGGCGCGCGACTTCCTGCGCACCGACGTCATCGTGGTCTGCCTGATCGTCTACGCCTTCTTCGGCCTGCTCGCCGACTTCATCGTCCGCACCCTCGAAAGGCTGCTGCTGCAATGGCGACCGACGTTCACGGGCCGGTGAGCCCCCAGGTGTCCGAGGCGGCCAAGACACCGGACGCCGCGCCCTCCCGACCTGCGCAGGCCGTCCGCGTCGAGGGCCTGACCCGTTCCTTCGACGGCCGAGCCGTCATCGACAATCTCCAACTCGACGTCCGTCCAGGCGAGTTCGTAGCCCTGCTGGGCCGCAGCGGCTGCGGCAAGTCCACCCTGCTGCGTATCCTCGCCGGACTGGACCGGGACATCGAGGGCACCGTCCTCGTCCCGCGCCGCAAGGCGGTCGCGTTCCAGGCACCCCGGCTGATGCCGTGGAAGAAGGTGTGGCGCAACGTCCTGCTCGGCCTGTCCGGCAAGCCCGCCCGCGCGGTCGCCGACCAGGCTTTGGAGGAGGTCGGCCTCAGTCACCGTGCGGACGCCTGGCCCAAGACCCTCTCCGGGGGCGAGGCCCAACGTGCTTCGCTGGCAAGGGCGTTGGTGCGTGAGCCCGATCTCCTGCTGCTGGACGAGCCGTTCGGCGCGCTCGACGCCCTCACCCGGATCAAGGCCCAGCGCCTGGTGGGCGAGTTGTGGCAGCGCCGGGGCTGCGCCGTGCTCCTTGTGACGCACGACGTCGAGGAGGCCGTTCTGCTCGCCGACCGCGTTTTCGTGATGGACGACGGGGTCATCGCGCACGAGCAGCGGATCGACCTCGACCGGCCCCGCGACATCGCCGACCCCCGGTTCGCGGAGATCCGCGGCCGGCTCCTGGAACGCCTCGGCGTCGACACGGCCGCCGAAGCCGCCTGAACTCCCCAGCTCGCCACCTCACCCACCCAGTTGCACAGAACGGAACCCCCAATGCGACGTCGCCTCGCCGCCCCCGCCGCACTGCTCCTCCCCCTCGCCCTCCTGCTCACCGCCTGCGGCGGGAACGCGTCCGCCGGAACCGGCACCGACACCGACGGCAAGGGCTCCCTCACGCTCAACGTCGGTGACCAGAAGGGCGGTTCGGAGGCGATCCTGCGCGCCGCCGGGGAGCTCAAGAGCCTCGACTACAAGATCAAGTGGTCGACCTTCACCTCCGGCCCGCCGCTCCTGGAGGCCGTCAACGCCCAGGCCGTCGACATCGGCGGCGTCGGCAACACCCCGCCGGTGTTCGCGGCGGGTGCCGGCTCGAAGATCGCGGTCGTCGCCGCCTTCCACGGCACCTCCAAGGGCGACGCCATCCTCGTCCCGAACGACTCGAAGCTGACCGACCCGAAGCAGCTCAAGGGCAAGTCGATAGCGGTGGCGCAGGGTTCCTCCGCCAACTACCAGCTGGTCGCCTCCCTCAAGGCCGCCAAACTCAACCTGAGCGACGTCAAGGTCAAGTACCTCCAACCGGCCGACGCGCTCGCCGCGTTCACCTCCGGCAAGGTCGACGCCTGGGCGGTGTGGGACCCGTACACCTCACAGGTGCTCCAGGCGAAGCAGGGCCGTGTACTGACCACCGGCGAGGGCGTCACCAACGGACTGACCTTCCAGGTGGCGGCGCCCGGCGCACTCAAGGACCAGAAGAAGTCCGCCGCGATCAAGGACTACCTGGATCGTCTTCGCCGCGCCACGGCATGGGTCTACGACCATCAGGAGGAATGGGCGAAGGTCTGGGCGAAGGACACCGGACTGCCGTACGAGGTGGCGCTGGCCGCGGTGAAGCGGACCTATGCCACCCGGATCTCGGTCGCCGTCGACAAGCCGCTGATCGCCTCCGAGCAGCAGATCGCGGACGCCTTCACCGAGTTGAAGCTCATCCCGAAGAAGGTCGACTTCGCGGACTTCGTCGACACCCGCTACAACGGCGGCCTCCCGTCCTCGACCACGCAGCCCCGCCCCTCGAAGGGCTGACGACATGACCGTACGACTTCACTGGTTCCTGCCCACGGGCGGCGACGGCCGCACTCTCGTGGACCGGCACGCCTACGGCTCGAACCACACCGGCCAAGTCCCCGGTGTCCGGGCGCCGGACATCGACTACCTCACCCAAATAGCCAAGGCAGCCGAGCACTTGGGCTTCGAGGCGGTGCTCACCCCGACCGGCACCTGGTGCGAGGACGCCTGGCTGACCACCGTCGCGCTCGCCCAGCACACCGAGCGGCTGAAGTTCCTGGTGGCGTTCCGGCCGGGGCTGATCTCTCCGACGCTCGCCGCGCAGATGGCGTCGACCTACCAACGCCTCACGCGGGGGCGGCTGTTGCTGAACGTCGTCACCGGGGGCGACTCGGCCGAGCAGCGGCGCTTCGGGGACCGTCTCGACCACGATCAGCGGTATGACCGTACGGACGAGTTCCTGTCCGTCGTCCGAGGGGTCTGGCGGGGACAGCCGTACGACTTCGAGGGCGCCCACTACCAGGTCGAGGGCGGGCTGACCGCGCTGCCGCCGGACCCGTTGCCGCAGTTGTTCTTCGGCGGGTCCTCCCCGGCGGCCGGGCCGGTCGCGGCGCGGCACGCGGATGTGTATCTGACCTGGGGCGAACCGCCCGCGCAGGTGAAGGAGAAGATCGACTGGATCAGGGAGCTGGCGGGGCGGGAGGGCCGTGAGGTGCGCTTCGGGGTCCGGCTGCACACCATCTCGCGCGACTCGTCGAAGGAGGCCTGGGCGACCGCGAACCGGCTGCTCGACGACCTCGACCCCGACACCATCGCGGCCGCGCAGACGGCGCTCGGGCGCAGCGAGTCGGTGGGTCAGCAGCGAATGCTGGCCCTGCACGGCGGGTCCCGGGCCGAACTGGAGATCCATCCGAACCTGTGGGCGGGCGTCGGGCTCGTGCGGGGCGGGGCGGGCACGGCGCTCGTCGGCAGCCACGCGGAGGTCGCCGATCTGATCGAGGAGTACCACGCGCTCGGCGTCGAGCACTTCGTGCTCTCGGGGTATCCGCATCTGGAGGAGGCGTACTGGTTCGGCGAGGGTGTGATTCCCGAGCTGGCGGCGCGCGGGCTGGTCGAAGGGGGTGCGCGGGCCGGGGCGCCGATCCTCGTGGCGGGAGGGCGGTAATCACACGGATCCTGGGAAGATCCAGGACCTCGCCGCCGTTGGTAGAAGCGTGAACAACACGCGCGAGGTCGAGGTCGTGGTCATAGGCGCTGGTCAGGCGGGTCTGTCCAGCGCCTACCACCTGCGTCGCACCGGTTTCGAGCCGGAGCGCGACTTCGTGGTCCTTGACCACTCCCCCGCCCCCGGCGGTGCCTGGCAGTTCCGGTGGCCGTCGCTGACGTACGGCAAGGTCCACGGCATGCACGCGCTGCCGGGCAGGGAGCTCACGGGCGCGGATCCGCAGCGGCCGTCGTCGGAGGTGATCGCCGAGTACTTCGCGGAGTACGAGCGCGCCTTCGATCTTCGGGTACGACGGCCTGTCGACGTCCGTGCCGTGCGGGAGGGCGACGGCCGACGGCTCCTGGTCGAGACCTCGGACGGCACCTGGTCGACGCGGACGCTGATCAACGCGACCGGGACCTGGGACCGGCCGTTCTGGCCGCGCTACCCGGGACAGGAGACCTTCCGGGGGCGGCAGTTGCACACCGCGCAATACCCCGGCCCCGAGGCGTTCTCCGGGCTGCGGGTGGTCGTGGTGGGCGGGGGCGCGTCCGGCACCCAGCACCTCATGGAGCTCGCCCCGTACGCGGCCGCGACCACCTGGGTGACCAGGCGTGAACCCGTGTTCCGTGAGGGACCCTTCACCGAGGACGTAGGCCGGGAGGCCGTGGCGCTCGTCGAGGAGCGGGTACGGCGGGGACTGCCGCCGAAGAGCGTGGTGTCGGTGACCGGGCTGCCGCTCAACGACGCGGTCCGGCAGGCGATCGCGGACGGGGTCCTGGACCGGCAGCCCATGTTCGACCGGATCACGCCCGAGGGTGTGGAGTGGAACGACGGACGGCATGTCGAGGCCGACGTCATCCTGTGGGCGACCGGGTTCCGGGCGGCCGTCGACCATCTGGCCCCGCTGAAGCTGCGCGAGCCCGGCGGTGGGATCCGGGTCGAGGGCACCCGCGCGGTCGCCGACCCTCGGATCCATCTCGTCGGCTACGGCCCGTCGGCGAGCACCATCGGCGCCAACCGCGCGGGCCGTGCGGCCGTACGGGACATCAGGCGGCTGCTGGCGGCGGAGCTCGTCTCCGCCTGATACTCCGTCAAGTTCAGCCCGCCTTCGCCGACTTCTGCCGGTTCTTGTTGAACTCGGCCACGTTGCGCTGGTGTTCGGCGTAGTTGTTGGTGAAGCGGGTGTCGCCGGGCTTCACCGTCACGAAGTACAGCCAGTCGCCCGGAGCCGGTGAGATCGCCGCGCGCATGGCGTCCTCGCCCGGGCTGTCGATCGGGGTCGGCGGCAGACCCATGCGCTGGTACGAGTTGTAAGGGCTGTCGATCCGGAGGTCGGCGCTGGTGGTGCGCAGTGTGGAGCGGTTGAGCGCGTAGTTGATGGTGGAGTCCATCTGCAGCGGCATCCCACGCTCCAGACGGTTGAAGACGACCCGGGCCACCTTTCCCATGTCGGCCTTGGTCGCCGCCTCCGCCTGGACGATGCTCGCGATGGTGACGGCCTGGTAGACGTTCATCGCGTTGCGCTGGGCCCCGGCCGCGATGGGGGCACCGTTGAACTTCTTGTTGGCGGTGTCGACCATGTACGAGAGCAGCGCCTCAGGCGTCATCTTCTTGCCGCCCCGTTCCAGCGGGTACGTCGCCGGGAAGAGGTAGCCCTCCGGGTTGCCCTCGGCGTCGTTCGGCAGCTTGAGGTGCGCCTTGGCCAGGGACTTCTTGGCGGTGCCCGGGGGCTGGGCGAGGGCCTTGTCGACGGCGTCGTAGATCTGCCCGGCCCGCCAGCCCTCCGGGATCACCAGGGTGACGGGCTTCTTCTCCCCCTCGCTGTCCAGGCTCAGCAGCGGCACCGCCACAGCGGTGCCGGCCACGACGGCCCCGGTCGCGATGAGGACGAGACGGCCTCTGCGCGTCAGTCGAATCGTGCTCCGTGGCGGAGTGTTCATGTGCATGCGGGCACGGTAACCCGCATATCATGACAAACCCGGCATATTTTCAGCTTGTCGGTTCCAGTTGGGCATCTCGGCGTACGAGCGCCGCGTACCGGCCCTCCCGCTCCAGCAGCTCCTCGTGCGTGCCTCGCTCGGCGACCTGACCGGATTCGAGGACCACGATCTGGTCTGCGGTCCGGATGGTGGACAGGCGGTGCGCGATGGTGAGCGTGGTGCGGTTGGCCGAGAGCGCGTCGATGGCCTCCTGGACGGCGTGTTCGGTACGGGTGTCCAGGGCGCTGGTCGCCTCGTCCAGGATGAGGACGGGCGGGTCTCGCAGAATGGTCCGCGCGATGGCCAGGCGCTGCTTCTCACCGCCGGAGAACCGGTGACCGCGCTCGCCGACGACGGTGTCGTAGCCGTCCGGCAGCGAGGCGATGTGGTCGTGGATCTGCGCCGCCCGCGCCGCCTGTTCGAGCTCCTCGTCGGTCGCGTCGGGCTTCGCGAAGCGCAGGTTCTCGGCGACCGAGGCGTGGAAGAGGTACGTCTCCTGCGAGACGACCCCGATGGCCCGCGCGAGGGTGTCGAAGTCGAGGTCGCGGACGTCGACCCCGTCGAGGGTGACCCGGCCACCGGTCACGTCGTAGAGCCGCGGGACGAGGTAGCCGAGCGTGGACTTGCCGGCGCCGGTCGAGCCGACGAGCGCGAGGCTGCTGCCCGCGGGGACGTCGATGTCGATGCCTTCGAGGATGGGGCTGCCCTGGCCGTCGTAGCGGAACTCGACGTTCTCCAGGCGGACTTCGCCCTTGATGCGGTCGAGGTGGACCGGGTTCTCCCGCTCGGTGATGTCGATCGGCAGGTCGAGGTACTCGAAGATGCGCTGGAAGAGCGCGAGCGAGGTCTGGATCTGGACGCCGGTCGACAGGAGGCTCACGGCCGGGCGGAACAGACCCTGCTGGAGCGAGACGAAGGCGACGATGGTGCCGATGGAGATGTCCGGGCCGCCGGCCCGGAGGGTGACCCCCGCGGCCCAGTAGATGACAGCGGGCATCGCGGACATGACGATGCCGATGACGGCCATGCGCCAGCGGCCTGCCATGTTCGAGCGCACTTCGAGGTCGACCAGGCTCTCGGACTCGTCGGCGAAGGACCGGGTGAGCGAGTCGGAGCGGCCCATGGTCCGGCCGAGCAGGATGCCGCTGACGGAGAGCGACTCGGTGACGGTCGCGGCCATCGCGGCCATCTGCTTCTGGCGCTGGGTGGTGATCTTCTTGCGTTCGTTGCCGACCCGGCGGCTGATCCAGACGAACACCGGGAGCAGCAGCAGCGAGACGACTGTCAGGCGCCAGTCGAGGGCGATCATCGCGACGATCGTGGCGATCACGCTGGTCAGGTTGGAGACCAGGGAGGTCGCGGTCGAGGTGACGGTGGCCTGCATGCCGCCGATGTCGTTGGCGATGCGGGACTGCACCTCGCCGGTGCGGGTCCGGGTGAAGAAGGCGAGCGACATGCGCTGCAGGCGGCCGTAGACCGCGGTGCGCAGGTCGTGCATCACGCGCTGGCCGACGGTCGTGGAGATGAGGGTCTGGCCGACGCCGAAGACGCCGGTGAGGACGGCGCTGAGGATCATGCCCAGCGCGAGCAGGCTGAGCAGTCCGGTGCGGCCCTGGGGGATGGCCACGTCCAGCGTTTCCTTCAGCAGGAACGGGGTGGCGACGGTGACCAGGGAGGAGGCGCCGACCAGCAGTCCGACCACGGCGAGCTTGGCGCGGTAGGGCTTGAAGAGGCGGAGGATACGGCGCACCTGACGGGGTTGGTCGGTCGAGGTGCCGGGGGCGGGGGTCCAGTCGATGTGATCGCGGGGCATGGTCTCCTACGGAGGGTGAGGTGGTGAGGACCAGCGGAGCCTAGCTCATTGTTACCTATGCTCACAATGAAATAGGTCCTGATATTGTTCCCGCATGACCACGCCCGATTCCGACAGCCTGCTGGCCGAGCAGTTGCTCAGGCTCACGCGTCGGGTGCACCGCATCCAGAAGCGCCAGCTCCATGAGCGCGGTCTCGGCGTGACGCCGGCCCAGTCCCGGCTGCTGCGCACCCTCGCGCACTGGGAGACGCCGCCCCGCATGGCCGATCTCGCGGAGCGGCTTGAGGTGGTGCCGCGTGCGGTGACGAGCCTGGTCGACGGCCTGGAGGCCGGCGGCAAGGTCCGACGCGTGCCCGATCCGGCCAACCGGCGGGTGATCCGCATCGAGCTCACCGACGACGGGGTGAAGGCTCTTCAGGAACTGCACGCGGTACGCAGGGCGGCCGCGGAGGAGATCCTCGCCCCCTTGTCGGGCGAACAACGTGAGGTGCTGGGCCGGTTGCTGGACACATTGGCGGACGGACAGTGCTGAACGGGGCGTGGCCACCACTCCGGCAGAGTGGTGGCCACGCCCCGTTCGCGGACCGGTGTCAGCTGGCCTCGGAGACCGACTCCTTGGTGGTCTGAGCCGGTAGGGGCTCCTCCTCCACCTCCGGCACGACCTCGCCGCCCAGCACCTTCTTCGCCTTGTCGATGTCCAGCGCCCCCTCCCAACGGGAGACCGCGAAGACGGCGACGCAGTTGCCGAGCAGGTTCGTCACCACGCGCATCGAGTCCATGATCCGGTCCACGCCGAGCAGCAGGGCGACAGCACCGGCGGGGATCGCGCCGAGCGAGGACGCGGTCGCCGACAGGGCGAGGAAGGCGGAGCCGGGGATGCCCGCCATGCCCTTGCTGGTCAGCATGAGCACCAGGACCACGGTGATCTGCTGGCTCAGGCTGAGGTCGACGCCCACGGCCTGGGCGATGAACAGCGTGCCGATGGACAGGTAGAGCGAGGCGCCGTCGAGGTTGAAGGAGTAGCCGGTCGGCAGCACCAGACCCACGGCGTCGTCGCGGGCGCCCGCCTTGCGCAGCTTCTGCATCACGCGCGGCATGACGGACTCGGTGGAGGCGGTGCCGAGCGCGAGCAGCATCTCCTCGCGGATGTAGCGCAGGAACTTCCAGAGGCTGAGCCCGGTGACCACCTTGAGCGCGACGGCGAGCAGCACGATGAAGAGCGCGGCAGCGACGTAGCACAGGATGATCAGCTTGGCGTAGGTCTCGATGACACCGAGGCCGTACTGGCCGATCAGGACGGCCATGGCGCCGAACACCGCGATGGGCGCGAGGCGCATCACGAAGCCGACGATCGCGAAGATGATCTCCTGGGCCTGCTCGATGGCGGGCAGCACCTGGGGGACCTTGGTGTGGCCGAGGTGCAGCAGGGCCGCGCCCACCAGACAGGCCAGGATGAGCACTTGGAGCAGCGAGTTCTCGGCGAAGGCGCCGATGAAACTGGTGGGCAGCGCGTTGACGATGAACTCGGTCGTCGAGGGCAGGTGTCCGCCGCCCGTCTTGGCGTCGACCGCCGCGCTGTTGAGCGTGGACGGGTCGACGTGCATCCCCGAGCCGGGCTGGACGATGTTGGCGGCGAGGAGGCCGATCAGCAGTGCGAGCGTGCTCGCCACCTCGAACCAGATCAGCGCCTTGAGCCCGATCCGGCCGAACGCCTTGAGGTCACCCGCCTTGGCGATGCCGACGACGACCACGCAGAACACCAGCGGCGAGATGATCGTCTTGATGAGCCGGGTGAAGCCGTCGCCGAGCGGCTGGAGATCCGAGGCGAAGTCGGGCCACAGCTTTCCGACGAGGATGCCGAGCACGAGCGCGCAGGCGACCTGCGCGAAGAGAGAGGTACGCAGTATGCGTGCGACGCGTCGCGGCAGGGACGGGACGGACGGCGGCACGGGCACTCCTTGAGCGATGGGGGACGCGCAGAAGCCTGGACGGGACTTCTGCGATACGGAAAGCGGCTTCCGTGCCGATCACTCTGGAGGCGCCGTTGATCTCACACAAGACCGCCGCGTTTCAGCCGCGTAAATCCGGCCCCCGTGTGACGCATCGCACGCAACTCGGCTCAACAGCCGCTGCGGTCCTCGGTGAGCACCCCCTGGACGGTGGTGAGGGAGCGGTCGTAGCAGCCGCCGGAGCTCCTGAGCCGGTAGCGCTCGCTGGTCGTGCCGATCGCGTGGCGCTGGTCGCGCGGGACGTTGATGGTGTACGTCGCGTCGCCCGTGTAGGTGTCGTCGAGCCGTAGCCAGGCGGTCCGTCGGCCCTGGCTCGTCGCCGTGACCTCGGCACGGTCACCGAGCGTCAGTACGGTGCGCAGCCGGTCGCCCGCGCCGACGGTGGTCGTGCCGTCCATCGTGTACGTGCGGTGGGTGTGCGTGGTGCGCGCCGGTCCGCGGCCGTCGACGGTCACCGACTCGTCGTCCGTCCAGGTCGCCTTGAGCGCGTCGGGGTTCTCGCCGTCGGCCCAGCGGTGGACGGAGGTGTTCGCGAGCGAGCGGCGGACGGTGGTGGTGACGCGGCCGTGCGAGGTGTCGACGTACCCCGCGACGGCGAGCCGGTGGTCGCCCTCGGTGTCCACGCGGTGTTCCGAACCGGGGGTGTACGTCGAGGAGTTGGTGAGCTTGCCGCTGTTGTGAGCGGTGAGCTTCCCGGTGACGTGCGTGCGCTGGGCGTCCTGCCAGACGAGGACGTTCACCGGAGTGCTCCAGCCCGACTGCCCCTCGGGAACGCCGACGACCCCGACCTCCAGCCGGTGCGGGCGCCCGTCGTTGAGGATTCCGGCGAACGGTGTCAGGTCGTATTCGATCGGCTTGATGTCGAAGGCGCGGGGCCCCGGAACGACGTACCAGAGAAAGGGATTGGACCAGCCACCGGTCCACACGGTCGGGAACGGGGCCGCGATACCCGCGAGCCGGCCGTCGACCTTGATCTGCACCTCACGGTAGGGGCCGCCCTCGGCCTGGCAGGAGTACGGCGCCTGCGACGGCACCGTCAGGTACCAGTACTCCTCGCAGCCACCGCCGGAGCCGGTGGCGTACACCTCGGCGACGATGCGTTCGCTGTTGCGCGGGGTGGTGAGGATGTCGTCCTTCGGCGTCAGCACACGGTCGGGGACGCTCTGGATGTCCGGCCTGCCCGCGTAGAAGGTCAGGGTCACCTTGACGTCGATGATGCCGGTGTACGTGTCGTCGACGACGTTCCCGATCAGCATCTCGACGTCATGGGTACCGCGGAGGGTGTCGCTGTAGCGTGTGACGTCCTTCTCCACGGACCACTCGATGCCGTCGGGCGACGGCTGCGGTGTGGAGGTACGGAAGACCTCGACCCCGCCGATGTGCACATAGCCCAGCCGGTCGAACTGCCGCCCCTTGACCTTGCCTTCGAGGCGCAGCACGACCTTGCTCCAGCGATCGCCGCAGCCCGTGGGCGGTGTGTAGGTGCCGGTGTACGGGGTGAAGTCGCGGAACTGCGCTTCGGCGAGGGTGACTTGGCAGGACCTGCCGGAGGGCTTCGCGACGGTCGGGGCGGCGGTGACGGGGTCGTGCCAGTCGGTGCCGAACTCGGCGGGCACGTCGGCGGGTTGGACGTGGGCCTGCGCGGACTGGGCCGGCGCCGCCCCGAGCAGTGTGCCCGCCAGGAGGGTCGCTCCCGCGAGCATGGACATGATGATCCGTCTCTTCATGGCGGAGTTCTACGGCGAGTTGGGCATCCCCCGCAATGACGCCTCCCGCAGCGGCCTCATGCCTTCAGGTCGCCCTGTCCCCCATCACCACCACCGGATGCCGGTCCGGATCGAGCGTGCGCAGCAGATACCGCATCGCCGCCCTGGACACGCTGACACAGGCCGAGGTACCGCTGCCGTGGTCCATGTGCAGCCAGATGCCACCGCCTCTGGCGTAACCCCCGGGCCGGGTCTGGTTGTTGGGCGGGGTGCCCTTGACCCGGTTGTAGTCGATGGCGATGACGTAGTCGAAGTCGTGCCAGTACGACCTGGGCCACCAGCGCGGGGCCGCGATGGCGGCGGACCTCGTGTACGGCAGTCCGGCCCCGGGATCGGGGTCTGGGTCGGAGAGCACCCCGCCCGCGTCGCTGAGTGTGAACACGCCTACGGGACTGCGTTGGTCGCCCTCGTGGTGGTCGGTGGTCCAGCCCTTCTTTCCGTTGTGCGCGGGCCAGCTGCGGACACGGTCCCAGCCGGAGCCGCGCCTGGTGTAGAGCACGACGGTGGCGTCCGAGGAGTTCTTCCCGTCGCCGTAGACCGCAACGACCTGGCGGGAGGCGGCGGGGATACGGCGTTGAAGGCGGTCGCCGACGTCGGGGATGCGGGTGTTTTCGGCCTCTCGTCGATCCGCCTTGACTGGGGCTCCGGTGGGTGTGCGGCCGCTGTCCGACGGGCCTGGGCCACCGCACCCGCCCAGGGGGATCAGCAGTGCTCCCAGGACGGTCGTCGTCACCACGGCATGTCGTGCGCCTGCGCCTCGCATCGCTCCATCGTCGCACCGCGGTCCGGAGGAGGCCGATTCAGCGAGCGCAGCCGGTTCTGTTCGCCGCGGCGGAAAACCTGTTGCCTCCGACCACGCTCTGCCGCGAACCTTTCACGGTTTGCAGCCGCCGTGTGCGGCTCCCTCCCATCCCCCTGACACGAGCCACTGGGACGTCACACGTCATGCAGATCCAAGACCTTCCGTATCCCGACCCGGGAGTGCCGGACGCCCGCTCGGGCCCCCGGTTCCTGTGGTGGCTCTTCAGGAACCAGCTGGGCGGACAGCTCAAGTCACTGGCCTGGGGAATGCTGCACTTCCTCTCCGTCTCCGCGCTGCCGTTCTGTGTCGGCGTGGCCGTCCAGGCGGTCGTCGACCACTCCGGGCGCAGGCTCGCCCTCGCCGGCGGCCTGCTCCTGCTGTGCTGCGTCGGCAACGCGCTGGGTGACACCTTCCTGCACCGCACCGCCGTCACCAACTGGATCACGGCCGCCGCGCGCGTCCAGCAGCTCCTGGCCCACAAGGCCTCGAACCTGGGATCGGCGCTGACCCGGCGGGTCGCGGCCGGCGAGGTCGTGGCCGTGTCCACCGGCGACGTCGAGAAGATCGGCTGGTTCGTGGAGGCCTGGTCGCGGTTCACCGCGGCGGCCGTCACCGTCGTCGTGGTCTGCGTCGGACTGGTCTTCTACCAGCCCGCGTTGGGCACGGTGGTCGCCGTGGGCCTGCCGGTCCTGGCCCTCGCGGTGCTGCCCCTGCTGCCCCGGGCGACCCGACGCGCCGACGTCCAGCGGGAGAAGGCGGGCCGCGCCACCGAACTGGCCTCCGACACCGTGGCCGGACTGCGCGTGCTGCGTGGCATCGGCGGCGAGGAGCTCTTCCTCGACCGCTACCGCAGCGCCTCCCAGGAGGTCCGGCACGCGGCCGTACGCAGCGCCCGGATGTGGTCCCTGATCTCCGCGATCCAGGTGCTGCTGCCCGGTCTGCTGCTGATCGCGGTCGTCTGGTACGGCGTCCACCTGGCCCGGCAGGGCCGCGTCGAGATCGGCGAACTGGTCGCCGTCTACAGCTCGGTGATGATCCTGACCTATCCGCTGCGGCACTTCGAGGAGATCGCCATGGCGTACTCCTTCTCTCGGCCCTCGGCCACGCGGGCCGCCAGGGTGCTGTCGCTGGAGCGGGCCACGTCCGCCGAGGGCTCACGGGACACACGGGAAGTGCCCTCCGGGGACCTGTACGACCCGGCCACCGGGCTGCTGGCTCCCTCGGGCCGGCTCACCGCGGTGGTGTGCGGAGACCCGGACGCGGCGGGACTGCTGGCCGAGCGGCTCGGCGGGCACCCCTCGGAGGAGGGCGCCTCGGTGCTGCTGGGCGGGGTGCCGCTGGACGAGCTGCCGCTCGACTCGGCGCGCACCGCGGTCCTCGTCCAGGACAAGGACCCGGTCCTGCTCTCCGGCAGTCTCCGCGAACTCCTCGACGTGCCCGCCTCGGGCCACGTCAACGCCGAGGAGGCGCTCGCGGCCGCGCAGTGTGAGGACGTCCTGGCCGCGCTGGTCCAGGGATCGCTGGGCGTCGAGGACCCGCTGGACGCACGCGTCACCGAACGCGGACGGTCCCTGTCGGGCGGCCAGCGCCAGCGCCTCGCCCTGGCCCGGTCGCTGCTGGCCGACCCGGAGGTGCTCGTCCTGGACGAGCCGACCTCCGCCGTCGACTCGCACACCGAGGCGCGGATCGCCGAGGGCGTCCGGGAGCTGCGCGCCGGGCGCACGACCGTGGTGTTCACTTCCTCACCACTGCTCCTGGACCGCGCCGACCGGGTCGTGCTCGTGCACGAGGGCGAGGTCACGGCGGTGGGCGTGCACCGCGAACTGGTGCACAAGGAACCGCGGTACCGGGCGGTCGTGACCCGCGAGACGGACGGAGAGAGCGCGCTGAACGAACCGAGCGCGCCGGCCGAGCAAGACGTACTGCACGAACTGGAAGAGATCGAGGAGTCAGCATGATCGGCGTGGCGCCACCGGCGTACGACCCGGCAGCACCGACGACGGCGAACACCCTGCCCGTCGGCGCCACCGCGACCGTACGCGCCTACGTGGCCGAACTGTTCCGCCGGCACCGCCGTGCCTTCGTGCTCCTCGTCGGCGTCAACACGGTCTCGGTCGTGGCCTCGATGGTCGGCCCGTGGCTGCTCGGCGACCTCGTGGAGCGGGTGTCGGACGGGGCTCGCGAACTCCATCTGGAGCTGACGGCCGGGCTGTTCGTGGTCGCGCTGGTCGTCCAGGCCGTGTTCGTACGGCAGGTGCGGCTGCGCGGTGCGATGCTCGGCGAGCAGATGCTGGCCGACCTGCGCGAGGACTTCCTCGTACGGTCGGTCGGCCTGCCGCCGGGTGTCCTGGAGCGGGCCGGGACCGGCGATCTGCTGTCCCGGATCACGACGGACATCGACCGGCTCGGCAACGCGATGCGCGAGGCCGTCCCGCAGCTGGCGATCGGTGTGGTCTGGGCGGCCCTGCTGCTCGGCGGACTCGTGATCACGGCACCGCCGCTCGCGGCCGCCGTGCTGCTCGCCCTGCCGCTGCTGGTGGTCGGCTGCCGCTGGTACTTCAAGCGGGCGCCGTCCGCCTACCGCTCGGAGGCCGCCGGGTACGCCGCCGTGGCCGCCGCGCTCGCGGAGACCGTGGACGCCGGACACACCGTCGAGGCGCACCGGCTCGGCGAGCGCCGCATCGAGCTGTCGGAGCGGCGGATCAAGGAGTGGACGGCCTGGGAGCGGTACACGCTGTGGCTGCGGTCGGTGCTCTTCCCGTGCATCAACGTCAGCCACGTGATGATCCTCTCGTCGGTGCTGATGGTCGGCGGGGTGTTCGTCCTCCAGGGCTGGATCTCAGTCGGCCAGCTGACCACGGGCGCGCTCATCGCGCAGATGCTGATCGA
Organism: Streptomyces sp. NPDC048420; assembly: GCF_040651535.1. Classification (NCBI taxonomy): domain Bacteria; kingdom Bacillati; phylum Actinomycetota; class Actinomycetes; order Kitasatosporales; family Streptomycetaceae; genus Streptomyces; species Streptomyces sp. NPDC048420. The sequence goes on along the minus strand of NZ_JBEZKG010000001.1, from coordinate 69,218 downwards.
CCCGGTCGGGCTGATCCTGCGCTGGTACGACGAGCTGCAGGTGGCGCAGGTGTCGCTGGCCCGGCTGGTGGGTGTGCGGGACATCGAGCCGGCCGGCGGGGACACGGAGCTCGCTCCCGAGGGACGGGACGTGCACGCGGACCGGGTGCACTTCGGGTACCTGGAGGGCGTGGACGTCCTGCGCAAGGTGTCCCTGGAGGTCGCACCCGGCACCCGGCTGGCGCTGGTCGGACCCTCGGGTGCCGGCAAGTCCACGTTGGGCCGTCTCCTGGCCGGGATCTACGCGCCCCGGGACGGCCGGATCACCCTCGGCGGCGCCGAGCTGTCCCGGATGCCCGCCGAACGGGTCCGTGAGCATGTGGCCCTCGTCAACCAGGAGCACCACGTCTTCGTGGGCTCCCTGCGCGACAACCTCCTGCTCGCCCGGACGGACGCCACGGACGCCGAGCTCTGGGCGGCGCTCGGCGCGGTCGACGCGGACGGGTGGGCGCGGGCGCTCGACGACGGCCTGGACTCCGAGGTCGGCTCGGGCGGACTGACCGTCACTCCGGCCCAGGCCCAGCAGGTCGCGCTGGCCCGGCTGGTGCTGGCCGACCCGCACACCCTGGTCCTGGACGAGGCGACGTCGCTGCTCGACCCCCGGGCCGCCCGTCACCTGGAACGCTCCCTGGCCCGCGTCCTCGACGGCCGCACGGTGGTCGCCATCGCCCACCGCCTCCACACCGCCCACGACGCGGACGTCATCGCCGTCGTCGAGAACGGCCGCATCAGCGAGCTGGGCAGCCATGACGAACTGGTGACGGCGGACGGGGCCTACGCGGCGCTGTGGAGGTCCTGGCACGGGTGACGGCGGGGCCGCCGGGGGTTCCGGGGGCCGGGTTTCCGGGGCGGGGGTGGTGGCTCGGCGGTGTCGGGAGGCTGGAGCTGAGCTCAGCTGAGCTGCTGGAGGGTCGTGGGCGGGTGACTTAGCTGCGCCGGGGGCGGGGGGCCGGATGGGCTGGGGCTCAGGGCTTGGGTTCGGGTCGGGCTCGGCGGTCGGGCTGGGGGGGGCTTGGCTTGCGGGGGTGGGCTTGGCTTGGGGGGCTTGGCTCGGGCGGGTGGGCTTGGCTCAGGGGCGGGGCTTGGGCTCGGGGCTCAGGCTCGATGGCGCGGGCTCTGCTCAGGGGGCCTGGGCTTGGGCTCGATGGCGCGGGCTCGGCTCAGGGGGCGGGGCCTGGGCTCGGAGCTCAGGGTCGATGGCCCGGGCACGGCACAGCCTGGGCCCGGAGCTCAGGCTCGATGGCCCGGCCACGGCTCAGGGAGCGGAGCCTGGGCTCGGCTCGGGCTTGGGCTCGGGTCGAGCTCGAGCTCGACCAATCGGCCACTCGATGGCTCAGCCACGAGGCCCCTCACCGGCTCGGCGCTCACCGGCCCGATGCCCTCGGGGCCTGGCGGCTCAGCGGCCCGATGCCCTCGCGACCCCGGCAGCTCGATGCCCCGGTCGGCCCAGCCACTCGGCCCCCGCACGACTCGCCCACCGCATTTTCGCCCGGGCCCCTCAAGATCGCCCCAGTACCTGACCGAACTCGCCGGACCCGCTCGCCCCGGCGTCCCGGCCCATCCCCACCGCTCCAGCCAGCGCAGCGCCCCCGTGGCGTTGCGCGGTGCCGAAAGGGGGTGGAAGGCTGGACAGCAGCACCGGCTCTGGGAGCTCCCGCGGACGGCACGGTTCGTCGGCGGGCGCGGCAAGTGCCCCGTGAGGCCGTGGCCCGCCCCGGGCCGCGGGAAGAACGGGTCCGTCCCCTTCACCTGGAGGTACCCGTGGACAGCTCCGACGGATGGGGAGACGACGTCTACCAGCCCGACGGATCCGAGATCCAGGACGACGCGGGTCTGCTCGACGCGGAGGACACCCTGGAGAACGACGGAGTCGGTGACCCCCTCGACCGCGGCTGGTCGCCGCCGGAGAGACCGTGGGCGGTGGAGCACAGCGGTGTGACGGCCGCGGAGCGCCGACAGGGCGAGACTCTGGACCAGCGGCTCGCCGAGGAGCTGCCCGACCTCGCGCCGTCCGGCGGCGACGGCATCGGCGACTGCGACGGCACCGACGGGGAACTCCTGGACAACGAGGTGGGCGCGCTGCGCTCCGGCCGTCTCGTGGCCCCCGACGAAGGGGCCCACGAGGACGAGGAGAGCGCGCTCATCGCCACGGACGTGGGCATCGACGGTGCCGCCGCGTCCGCGGAGGAGGCCGCGATGCACATCGTCGACGAGGAGTAGGTCTCTGCCCTGCCGACCGCCCCGCCCCCACCCCGCCGTCCTTCCCGAGGAGCACCCATGCAGCAGGACAAGCAGCCCGACTACCACCCGGTCGTGTTCCGGGACCGGGCCGCCGGCTACGCCTTCCTGACCCGGTCCACCGCGACCAGCGACCAGACCATCGAGTGGGACGACGGCGAGACCTACCCCGTGGTGGACGTGGAGATCTCCTCCGAGAGTCACCCCTTCTACACCGGCAAGGCGCGAACGGTGGACTCGGAGGGACGGGTCGCCGCCTTCGAGCGGCGGTACGGGGGCGGGACCGCGGGTCAGGGCAGCTGACCGCCGCCGGGACCAGGGTTCCCCGCGCTGCAGGAGCCGCCTGGACGCGGGCGGTGGCTCTGCTGCCGGCCTCAGATGAAGTTCAGCGCCGCCGCGCAGCCCACTCCCCCGAGCAGCATGAAGGCCGGCATCAGCACCTTCAGCTCGACCCAGCTGCCCGCGCGGAACCGCATGGCCTTCGGCGGGCCGATCGGGTACCAGCGCTTGCGGCCCACCGGGATCGGCCACAGGACCGGGCAGCCGGAGACCGTCAGCGCGTCCCCGATGTCGTGCACGAGCGCGCCCAGCACGATCGGCAGCCCCAGCCACAGGTACTCCTGGCCCGGCTGGGTGAGCAGCCAGTCCGAGCCGTTGCCGGGCTTGTCCAGGACACCGGCGATGATCCACGAGCTGGTCGCGGCCAACAGCCAGACCAGGACGTCGGCACTGGAACCGCGCGTCGCCCGCCACAGCAGACCCTCGATGGCCAGCACCATGTGCACGAACAGGATCGCCAGCACCGCCCAACGGCCACCGGTGATCGCCGCCACCGAGGCACCCGCGCCGATCAGCACGGCCCACAGCCAGGTGTGCGTGAGCGTGCGGTGGCCGCCGGAGCGACGCGGGTCGCCCTGCTTCTTGGTGGCCTTGTAGACGGCGTACGAGAGTTTGTCGACGATCTCGCACAGGCCCCGTGAGATCGGCCCGAAGGCCCGCGAGATGGTGGCCGCCTTGTGGTCGAGGTCGGGAGCGAGCGCGGCGCCCGCGCAGATCAGGGCTCCGGCCAGCAGGACGGGCCAGGGCATGGTGTGCCCCGTGGCGGCGGCCGCCGCTCCTACGCCGAGCCAGGCCGCGGCGCCCGACAGCGAGTGTGCTGGTCCCATCATCGGCGTTGCCCGCCCCATTCCTCGTGTTCCACTGTCCAGTTGACAGGCTGCGCTGACGCTCCGTCGGCGACACAGCGTACTGGTCGTGATCTTCCTGCCGACAACCGATTCCCCTATAGGGGAAGACGACAGGCAAGATGGGTCCGTGACCCTCATCGATCAGCTGCCGCCGACCGCCGACCCCGACGCCCTCTACGAAGCCTTCGAGTCGTGGGCCGAGGAACGCGGTCTCACGCTCTACCCCCACCAGGAGGAGGCGCTGATCGAGGTGGTCTCCGGCGCCAACGTGATCGTGTCGACGCCCACCGGCTCCGGCAAGAGCATGATCGCCGCGGGTGCGCACTTCGCCGCCCTCGCCCGCGACGAGGTCACCTTCTACACCGCGCCCATCAAGGCCCTGGTGTCGGAGAAGTTCTTCGAACTCTGCAAGATGTTCGGCACCGAGAACGTCGGCATGCTGACCGGTGACGCGTCCGTCAACGCCGACGCGCCCGTCATCTGCTGCACCGCCGAGGTGCTCGCGTCGATCGCGCTGCGCGACGGCAAGCAGGCGGACGTCGGCCAGGTGGTCATGGACGAGTTCCACTTCTACGCCGAGGCGGACCGCGGCTGGGCCTGGCAGATCCCGATCCTGGAGCTCCCGCAGGCGCAGTTCGTCCTGATGTCGGCCACGCTCGGCGACGTCTCGATGTTCGAGAAGGACCTCACCCGGCGCACCGGCCGGCCGACGTCGGTGGTCCGCTCGGCGACCCGCCCGGTCCCGCTCTCCTACGAGTACAAGCTCACTCCGCTCACCGAGACCCTGACGGAACTCCTGGAGACCAGGCAGGCGCCCGTCTACATCGTGCACTTCACGCAGGCGCAGGCCGTGGAGCGGGCGCAGGCGCTGATGAGCATCAACATGTGCTCGCGCGAGGAGAAGGACCAGATCGCCGAGCTGATCGGCAACTTCCGCTTCACCACCAAGTTCGGCCGCAACCTCTCCCGTTACGTGCGGCACGGCATCGGGGTCCATCACGCCGGCATGCTGCCCAAGTACCGGCGGCTGGTGGAGAAGCTCGCCCAGGCCGGTCTGCTGAAGGTCATCTGCGGCACGGACACCCTCGGCGTCGGGGTCAACGTGCCCATCCGCACGGTGCTGTTCACGGCGCTGACCAAGTACGACGGCAACCGTGTCCGTACCCTGCGCGCCCGGGAGTTCCACCAGATCGCGGGCCGCGCAGGCCGGGCCGGCTTCGACACGGCGGGCTTCGTCGTCGCCCAGGCTCCCGAGCACGTGATCGAGAACGAGAAGGCGCTCGCGAAGGCCGGCGACGACCCGAAGAAGCGCCGCAAGGTGGTCCGCAAGAAGGCGCCCGAGGGCTTCGTCGGCTGGACGGACAACACCTTCGAGAAGCTGATCGCCTCCGAGCCGGAGCCGCTGACCTCCCGGTTCCGGGTGACCCACACCATGCTGCTCTCGGTGATCGCCCGTCCGGGCAACGCCTTCGAGGCGATGCGGCACCTCCTGGAGGACAACCACGAGCCGCGCAAGCAGCAGCTGCGGCACATCCGGCGGGCGATCGCCATCTACCGTTCGCTGCTGGACGGCGGCATCGTCGAGAAGCTCGACGAGCCCGACGCCAGCGGCCGGATCGTCCGCCTCACCGTGGACCTCCAACAGGACTTCGCGCTCAACCAGCCGCTGTCCACGTTCGCGCTCGCCGCGTTCGAGCTGCTCGACCCCGAATCGCCGTCCTACGCCCTGGACATGGTGTCCGTGGTGGAGTCCACCCTTGACGACCCCCGGCAGATCCTCGTCGCCCAGCTGAACAAGGCGAAGGGCGAGGCGGTGGCCGCGATGAAGGCGGACGGCGTCGAGTACGAGGAGCGCATGGAGCGCCTCCAGGACGTCTCGTACCCGAAGCCCCTGGAGGAGCTGCTCTTCCACGCGTACAACACCTACCGCAAGAGCCATCCCTGGGTCGGCGACCATCCGCTCTCCCCGAAGTCCGTCATCCGTGACATGTACGAACGGGCCATGTCCTTCACGGAGTTGGTGTCCTTCTACGAGCTGGCCCGCACCGAGGGCATTGTCCTGCGCTACCTCGCCAGTGCCTACAAGGCGCTCGACCACAACATCCCGGACGACCTCAAGTCCGAGGATCTGCAGGACCTGATCGAGTGGCTCGGCGAGACGGTCCGTCAGGTCGACTCCAGCCTGCTCGACGAGTGGGAGCAGCTCGCCAACCCGGAGGAGATGACCGCCGAGGAGGCCCAGGAGAGGGCCGACGAGGTCAAGCCGGTCACCACCAACGCACGCGCCTTCCGGGTCCTGGTCCGCAACGCCCTGTTCCGGCGCGTCGAACTCGCCGCCCTGGACCATGTCGAGGAGCTCGGCGAGATGGACGCCGAGGCCGGCTGGGACGCCGACGCGTGGGGCGAGGCGATGGACAAGTACTGGGACGAGTACGACGACCTCGGCACCGGCCCTGACGCCCGCGGCCCCAAGCTGCTGCGCATCGAGGAGGAGCCGCAGCACAAGCTGTGGCGCGTCCGGCAGACCTTCGCCGATCCGAACGGCGACCATGACTGGGGCATCAGCGCGGAGGTCGACCTCGCCGCCTCCGACGCGGAGGGCCGCGCGGTCGTCCGGGTCACCAACGTCGGCCAGTTGTGAACCAAGGAGAATCCCAGCCATGACCAACCCGGCCGAGAGGCTCGTCGACCTGCTCGACCTGGAGCAGATCGAGGTCAACATCTTCCGTGGCCGAAGCCCGCAGGAGTCCCTCCAGCGGGTCTTCGGCGGCCAGGTGGCGGGCCAGGCGCTGATCGCCGCCGCCCGCACCACGGAGGGCGACCGTCCGGTGCATTCGCTGCATGCGTACTTCCTGCGCCCGGGCCGCCCCGGTGTGCCGATCGTGTACCAGGTCGAGCGGGTGCGGGACGGACGGTCCTTCACCACCCGCCGGGTCACCGCAGTGCAGCAGGGCCGCACGATCTTCAATCTCACCGCCTCCTTTCACAAGCCTGAGGAAGGTCCCTTCGAGCACCAGCTGCCGCCCGCCCGCAAGATCCCTGACCCGGAGTCCCTGCCGCGGGTCGGGGACGAGATCCGGGAGCATCTGGGCGAGCTGCCGGAGCAGTTGGAGCGGATGGCGCGTCGCCAGCCCTTCGACATCCGGTACGTGGACCGGTTGCGCTGGACCGCCGAGGAGGTCCAGGACGCCGAGCCGCGCAGCGCGGTGTGGATGCGCGCGGTCGGACCGCTCGGCGACGATCCGGTCGTGCACACCTGCGCGCTGACCTACGCCAGCGACATGACCCTCCTGGACGCCGTCCGTCTTCCGGTCCAGCCCCTGTGGGGCCCGCGGACCTTCGACATCGCGTCGCTGGACCACGCCATGTGGTTCCACCGGCCGTTCCGTGCGGACGAGTGGTTCCTGTACGACCAGGAGTCGCCGATCGCGACGGGCGGCCGCGGGCTCGCCCGCGGCCGGATCTACGACCTGGAGGGACGCCTGCTGGTGTCCGTCGTCCAGGAGGGGTTGTTCCGGGCGCTGTAATCAGGCGCTTCTGCGCCGGAGCCAGCCCAGCAGGCCGCGAGCCGGTTCCGCCTGAGGTGGCGGCGGGTCCTGCGGCTGGACGGAGGGGGTCCGCCGGGCTGTGGGTCGTGGCGCGGGCCTCAGGCTTCGGGCGTCCTCCAGGACGCGGGTCAGCTCGGCCCTCAGCCAGTCGGTCTCGTCCGGGTGGTCCGCCGTCATGATCTTCTCGATGAGGTGAGCGGCGGGCGTGCCCTGCGTCCCGTGGGCGGGCGGTCCCGGCCGGAAGCGGAGCAGGTGGGACCGCTCGTAGGGGTCGGGGACGAGCTCCGAGATCTGGACGGGGTCGAGGAAGGCGGCCAGTACTCCGGCGCTCTCCCAGGGGTCTTCGGCGAGGCGCAGGAGGAATCCGCGGTGGCGGTGGCGCCAGTTGCGGGCCCGGAGGTCCACACCCGTGTCCAGCAGGTCGCGCAGTTCCTCGGGCATGCGCCGTGCCGTCAGCAGCGGGGTGTTCTCCTCCACTGTCGTGAACTGCTCCAGTTCCTCGGCCAGATACAGCCACACCACGGCCCGGTACCGGTTCAGGTAGAAGCGCACCGGCGAGTACAGACCGAGCCGGGCCAGACGGGTGAACCTGCCGACGGGGACGTCCATGACCTGCGCGCCCTCGGTGGTGCCCACCAGGCGCACGCGACGGCGCAGCGAGTCGGGAAAGCCGTCCGTCGCCCGGAGACGGTCGATCTCGGAGCCGGTGACCCGCCGGCCCCCACCTCCCTCGTCGGGGACGGTCCGGATCTGTCCGAGGTGCACGGCGAGGTCGAACTCGCTGCGTTTGAGGCCCAGTTCCCGCGCTGCGCGGCTCGGTGTGCAGGAATGCCGCTGGAGTTGGGTGATTGTGTTGCCCGACATCTTCGCTCCCCCGTGGAGTCGTCGCTCACGCTGTGTGCGCTCGCCGTGACAGAAACCGTAGCCGGTGGGGCGAGAAGCGTGACGGGCCTGTGGATAACTCCACGAGCGACGAAGAACCAGCAGGTCAGAGCTCGGACGCCGGGCTCCGCTCGGGTAGGCGGGCGTCCACGTCGAGGTGCTCGCCGACGCGGTTGACGAGGAGTGTCATCTCGTAGGCGATCTGACCGATGTCGGCGTCCGAGCCGCTGAGCACGCACAGGCAGCTGCCGGTGCCCGCAGCGGTGACGAACAGCACCGCGTCGTCGAACTCGATCATCGTCTGCCGTACCCGGCCCGCGCCGAAGTGCCGCCCCGAGCCCTTGGCCAGGCTGTGCAGTCCGGACGATACGGCGGCGAGGTGTTCCGCGTCCTCGCGGCGCAGGCCTGTGCTGGCGCCCGTCACCAGGCCGTCGTTGGACAGCACCAGCGCGTGCCGCACATGGTCGACGCGCTCGGTCAGGTCGTCCAGCAGCCAGCCGAGGCCCTGCTTCTCCGGCATGTGTCCCGTCTCCCCGTGTGACGTCTCCTCCTGCCCGGAGGATCTCCCCCCGCAAGCCTTCCCCAGGACCGTCAACGGGGCAAGGAGAATGGGGACATGGCAGAGAAGATGACCGATGAGGAATGGCGGGAGTTCGTCTCGCACGGCACCCGTACCGGCAAGTTGGCGACCGTACGGGCCGACGGGAGTCCGCATGTGGCGCCGATCTGGTTCGTGCTCGACGGCGACGACATGGTGTTCAACACCGGCAAGGCCACCGTCAAGGGGCGCAACCTGGCGCGGGACGGGCGTATCGCCCTGTGCGTGGACGACGACCGGCCGCCGTTCGACTTTGTGGTGCTGCAGGGCCGGGCCCGGATATCGGAGGATCTCGACGAGGTCCGGCACTGGGCCGGCCGGATAGGGGCGCGCTACATGGGCGAGGAGCGGGCCGAGGAGTTCGGCGCCCGCAACGGCGTCCCCGGGGAACTCCTCGTCCGCGTGACGATCGACAAGGTGCTGGCGCAGAAGCGCATGGCCGACTGATGTACCGGGGGGCGGTCAGCCCACCGAGTCGAGCAGCCGGGCGGTGTGCATCCGCCCGGCGTACTCCACCAGCCGGATCAGCACCTCCTTCCCCGAGTCACGGTCCCGTGCGTCACACAGCACCACGGGGGTGCCCTGGTCGAGGTCGAGTGCGCGGGAGACGTCGTGGGCGCCGTAAGTCCGGGCCCCGGAGAAGCAGTTGACGGCCACCACGAACGGGATGTGCCGGTGCTCGAAGTAGTCCACGGCCGGGAAGCAGTCCTCCAGGCGCCGGGTGTCGGCGAGGACGACGGCGCCCAGGGCCCCTTGCGACAGTTCGTCCCACAGGAACCAGAAGCGGTCCTGGCCCGGGGTTCCGAAGAGGTAGAGGGACAGGCCGGAGCGGATGGTGATGCGGCCGAAGTCCATGGCGACCGTCGTGGTGACCTTCTGGTCCACGCCGTCGGTGTCGTCCACCAACTGACCGGCCTCGCTGAGCAGTTCCTCGGTGCGCAGCGGCCTGATCTCGCTGACCGCGCCCACCAGGGTGGTCTTGCCCACGCCGAAACCGCCGGCGACCAGTATCTTCAGCGCGAGGGCGGTCGTGTCGCCGTCCTGGACGTCGGAGTTCTCGGAGACCATCGTTCACTTCTCTCGGGAGGGCCGGCAACGGGCGGCGACGTCAATCAGGGGCCGCGAAATCAGCATCATGGCAACTGAAGCTCCCCTTCGGGGGATTGGACCGCTTATTGCCCGGTTCTGAACGTTCATCTACAGTGCCCGAAGCCCTTCGATCACCTCGCGCAGAATCCGTTCGTCAGGCAGTTGCGCCGGGGGCACCGGGCGGCTGACGGTGACGCAGCCGAGTTCCAGGAGGTCGCCCAGGAGCACCCTGACCACCCCCACGGGCAGGTCGGCGCCCGCGGAGAGCTCCGCCACCGACTGCGTCTCCGTACGGCACAGGTCGATCAGGGCCCGGTGCTCCGGCCCCAACGCGGTGTCCTCGCCGGGTCCGGGCGCGCCCACGTCCAGGGTGACGAGGGCGATCAGGTCGAAACGCACCCCGGTGGGGCCGGGCTTGGTGCGTCCGCCCGTCATCGCGTAGGGGCGGACGAGGGGTCCTGCCTCGCCGTCGTACCACTGGCTGCCCGGTTCGTGCGGGGTGCCCGCCATGTCCTCGGTCATGCGTACCGACCGTCCTTCTTCCTCATCCGGCGGCAGGCGGCCGCGCGCCCACGCGCGGCGGCGTGTAGAGGTGCTCGCCGACCCGTTTGACCAGCCGTGCCATCTCGTAGGCGACCAGACCTATGTCCGCGGTGACGGCGGTGAGGACGGCGAGACAGGAGCCGTCTCCCGCGGCGGCCACGAAGAGGAAGCCGTCGTCCATCTCGACCATCGTCTGGCGCACTCCTCCGGCCCCGAAGTGCCGACCCGCGCCCTTGGCCAGGCTGTGGAAACCGGAGGAGACCGCGGCGAGGTGTTCCGCGTCCTCGCGGCGCAGATCCGTCGAGGCACCCACGGCGAGGCCGTCGTTGGAGAGCACCACGGCATGCCGTACCTCGCTCACGCGCAGTACCAGGTCGTCCAGCAGCCAGTCGAGTTCACCGGACCTCTGGGCGGCCCTCATGCTCGGATCCTGGATCATCCTCGGTCTCCTTCGCTGCTGTCTCTGCCCGCTGGGGCTTCTGGGGTGGCACCACGGCCGGGCTGCCTGCCGCCCCCGCGCGCCCAGCCCTCCCGGTACGCGGCCATCCGGTCCCGTACGACCTCGGGTGTACGGCCGTCGTCGTCCCGGCGTGCGGCTGCCGGGGCCGGTTCCTCGGAGCGCTGCTCGCGCAGCTGGGGAGCGAGGTGCGACTGCCGTACCCGGCGGGGGAGGTCGTCGGACTCCTCGGGCTCGTCGGGCGGGCGATGCAGACGCAAGGCGGTGACTCCCTGGGGCGGTGTGTCGGCCGCTCTCCCGTCGGCCGCGGCGGTCAGGGGGGCCACCAGGGCGGGCCGCTCGGCCGGGGCGGGGACGGAGTCCGGGTCCCGTTCGGCGGCGGGCACGCGCGCGTACTCGCGTTCCGTGAGCCGTTCCCGGTCCGCGGTCTTGGCGGGGGAACGTTCCGCCGCCTTGATGTGCAGCAGCGCCGTGGGCAGCAGGACGACAGCGGTGGTGCCGCCGTAGGGCGAGGTGCGCAGGTGAACCTTGATGCCGTGCCGGGCCGCGAGCCTGCTGACCACGAACAGGCCGAGCCGGTCGCTGTCGAACAGGTCGAGCGCCTCGGACTGCTCGATGCGGCGGTTGGCCTCCGCGAGGGTCTCCTTGCCCATGCCGAGGCCACGGTCCTCGACCTCGACGGCGTAGCCGTTGCCGACGGGTTCGCCGGTGACGCGCACGCGCGTGTGGGGTGGGGAGAACTGGGCGGCGTTCTCGATGATCTCGGCGAGCAGGTGGGTGAGGTCGGCGACCGCTCCGCCCACGACGGACGCGTCGGGCAGCTGGCGTACCTCCACGCGCGCGTAGTCCTCGACCTCGGAGACGGCCGCGCGGACCACGTTGGTCAGCGACACCGGCATGCGCCAGGCTCGGCCGGGTGCCGCTCCGGAGAGGATGATCAGGCTCTCCGCGTGACGGCGCATGCGGGTGGTGAGGTGGTCGAGCCGGAAGAGGTCGCTCAGTTCGTTCGGGTCGTCGGAGCGGCGTTCCATGCTGTCCAGCAGGCTCAGCTGGCGGTGGACGAGGATCTGGCTGCGGCGGGCGAGGTTGACGAAGACCCCGGAGATGCCGCTGGCGAGTTCGGCGCGCTCCACCGCGGCCCGCAGCGCGGCGCGGTGCACCGTGCCCAGGGCCTCGGCGACCTGGCCGGCCTCGTCCTCCGCGGGAGGTCCGGGCGGGGCCTCGGACCGGACGTCGATCTCGTCGCCGGCGCGCAGCCTCTCCATGGCCTCGGGGAGTTTGCGGCGGGCGATCTCGAGGGCGCTGTTGCGCAGGCTCACGAGCTCGACGACGAGGCCGCGTCCAATGCGCACCGAGATGACGAGCGAGGCGGCGACGGCGATCAGGCCGAGCAGGACCGCGGCGCCCGCCGGGGTGAGCAGGCCCCGGGTGAACGGGTCGGCACGGTCGGCCACACCGCTTCCCGCGGCCTGTTCGACGGTCCGCATGCCGCTCTGCACACGCGTGTGTGCCGCCTGCCAGGTGGCCTCGGGCGTGGACTCGACGGCACGGACGCCGGGGGCGGCGGCGAGCACTCGGTCCTCGGCGGCGGTCACGGTGGCGTAGGCGCGGCTGTCGGCGACCTTCTGCCAGGCCGCGCCGTCGGAGCCGCGCAGGTCGGAAACGGCGCCCTCGGTGAGCGCCCGGCGGGTGTCGACGGCTCCGGTGAACAGCCGCAGCCGCTCGCCGGCCAGGACGCCCGCAAGGCGTGCGCTCGCCAGTACGACGTCCTCCTGGGCCAGCGACTCGCCCGCGCGGGAGAACTCCAGCAGCACGCGCGCGTCGGAGCCGAGCTCGGCGTCCTGGATGCCGGTGAGGGCGCCGCCCACCGCGAAGGCGCCGGCGATGGTCCTGGTGTAGCGGCCGTAGGTCTCGTCCCATCCGGCGCTGCGGTCCAGCACGGCGGCGCGCAGGGGCCGCAGTCGCTCGACACCGGTCACGAAGGACTCGAGCCGCTGGGCCACGCCTGAGGGCAGTTCCTCGCTGTCGGCGACGGTGTTGTCGTCGCCGAGCCGCAGCCGTGCGACGGCCTGGTCGGTGCGCGCGGCGAGGGTACGGAGGCCGTCGCTCGGCGCGGCGGTCGGATCGGTCGCGTGGCGGACCGCGGCGGCACGTTCCGCCTGGAGCGCGGTCACGGCGTCGGCGACGGGAGAGCGGACGGTGTCGTCCACGCGCTGCAACTGCCGCAGCCGTGAGACGTCCTGGGCGGTGCTGACGGTGGCGTACGCCCACAGGGCTAGCAGCGAGACGACGGGCACCATGAGCAGGCAGACGATCTTGGCGCGGACCGTGCGGGGGCGTATCCGCCAGTGTCCCGCGCGCGTGGGTATGTCCTCCGGTGCCGGGCCGGCGGGATCGTCCGGGCTTTCGTCGGCCGGTGGTCCGGCATGTGCGCGACGGCCGCGCGCGGGTGTCTGGAACGGCGTCTCGGCGCCTGCTGTGGGGGTCCTACGCGGTGTACGCATGGCCTCCTCGCTCGGGAGTGGTTCGGGGTGTGTCGTCGGGGCCGTCCGGAGCTCGGGTCCGCGGCCATGGGACACCGCGGCTATGAGGGGACGCTCTCGACCGCGCGCTGGGCCGAGGCGGTGGCCTCGCGCTCTCCTGTCGTGGGCGACAGCGCGACGAAGGCCGAGGTCAGGAACAGGTAGGAGCCAAGTCCGACGGCGAGCGGGAAGATGAACTGCATCGCCGTGGCGCCGGGCAGGACCTCGCCGGAGGGCGCGACCCGCACGCTCACCGCGAACATCCCGGTGTAGTGCATGCTGCTGACCGCGGCGCCCATGATGATCGAGGCGATCGTCACGGCGACGGGCGACTTGATGTTGAGCGCCGCCCACAGGGCCGCCGTCGCCGCGACGACGGCGATGAGGACGGAGAGTCCGACGAGGACGGGGTCGTAGTCGATGCCGCCGTGCAGCCGTACGGCGGCCATGCCCAGGTAGTGCATGCTCGCCACGCCGAGGCCTGTGGTGAGTCCGCCCACGAAGAGTGCGCGGACTCGGTCATGACCGTAGCCGACCGCGAAGACGCCCGCGGAGACGACGACCATGGCGACCAGGAGGCTCGCGATGGTCAGGGGTACGTCGTAGCGGATGTCGGTTCCGCTGACGCTGAAGCCGAGCATGGCCACGAAGTGCATGGTCCAGATGCCGGTGCCGATAGCCGAGGCCGCGGTGATGAGCCAGTTGCGGCGCGAGCGTCCGGTGGCCCCGAGCGCGCGCACGGTGCAGCGCAGGCCGAGTGCGGCGCCGATACAGGCCATGGCGTAGGAGAGGGCGGGCGTCAGCCAGCCCAGTGCTGCGTGGTCCAGGTGTCCCATGGCCAAGGGACGCTAGTCGGGGCAGGGGCGCACGAAGAGGGCGCATTTCGAAAGGTGTTGGAATATGACGCAGAGATGCATCTGAACGATCGCGGCACGCTCGAACGTGCGCGCCGGGGATTCATCCGTGTCGGTGAGGGATCATGCGGAACATGAGCGACGACCACACACATGTCCAGGAGTTCTTCTCGGCCCGCGCCGCCGACTGGGACAGGAAGTTCCCGGACGACGGCCCCGCCTACGCCGCCGCGGTCGCGGAACTCGGACTGCGGGAGGGCGACCGTGTCCTGGACGCGGGCTGCGGCACCGGACGGGCCCTGCCGCCCCTGCGTACGGCCGTGGGGCCCTCCGGAGTGGTCCTCGGGGTCGATCTGACCCCGGCCATGCTGCGGGAGGCCGTACGGGCCGGGAGGGACCGGGACGGGCGGTTGCTGCTCGCCGACGTGGCCGCGCTGCCGTTGCGCGCCCAATCACTCGACGCCGTCTTCGGCGCGGGCCTGATCTCCCATCTGCCCCGACCGGCCGACAATCTGCGCGAGTTGGCCCGGGTGGTGCGGCCCGGTGGTGTCCTGGCCCTGTTCCACCCGATCGGCAGGGCGGCGCTCGCCGCGCGCCAGGGACGGCAGATCACCCCGGAGGACCTGCGCGCGGAGCCCAATCTCCGCCCGCTGCTGGCCGGTTCGGGATGGCGCATGACGTCGTACGTCGACGAGGACGCCCGATTCCTGGCGCTCGCCGTCCGTGAGGGCTGACCGCGCTCACTCGAACATGGTGTGGTGGTCGGCATCGGGGACGATCACCACGCGCACGCCCGCGGGGAACCGGCCTTTCGAGCACGCGCGTGTGGACGCCTGCCACGAAATCGTCCTGCTCGTAGGCGTCGATCCACTTACCGCCCGCCGCAGGAGACTTGCTCGGGCCTGAGATGCGCGAGCACGAGCGTGACCGACCCGCCCACGCGCGGGAGACGATCGCGTCCCTCGACGGCTGACGGGTTCTCATGCGGCCGGAACCGCCCTTGTTCAGCTGCCCGGTTGCTCCGGTGCCGTCGGCGGCTCGGCCGGCGTCGGCCCGGGTGGGCGGAAGAGGACGGCCCGGACCACGGGTGGAGCGAACAGGGCGGTGACCGGCGCGGAGAGGGTCAGCACCGAGCGGAAGGCCCGGCCCACGACCGGGTCGCCGGCGGACCGTACCGTGACCCGGCCCAGATACCAGCCCGCGAGACGGTCCGCGGGGCCCGCGGTCACCGCGGTGCCGGTCGCGCCCGGCATGGCGCGGTCCGCGCCCGCGGAGATGTCCCAGGCCTGCCGGGACGCCGTGAGGAGGGCCTGCTGCACACGGCGCGTGGTAGGCATCCGGCGCCGGTCGGCCAGCGCGTCCCGCAGAGCGACCGCGCTCATCGCGGCGATGGCCATCCCCTGCCCGTAGATCGGGTTGAAGGTGCACAACGCGTCGCCCGTGGCGAGGAATCCGGCCGGTCGGCGGCCGGGTAGGTCGTAGCGGCGGCGGACGTTCGCGGTCCGCCGGTAGCCGAACGCGGGCGAGAGCGGTTCGGCATCGTCGAGCCACCGGTCCAGGAGCGGATGCGCGAGGCGCTTGGTGTACGCCTCGAACTCGTCGTCGTCCGTGGGCGGTTCGTCGCCCCGCAGCCCCGAGACTATGACCAGATGGCTGCCGTCCTCCAACGGCAGTGCACCGCCGCCGTGAACCTGGTCGGGGCCGGGGTAGACGTAGTAGCCGAGGGTCTCGCCGTCGAGGGCGCCACTTCTGCCGCGGTACACGCGGGAGGCGTAGGCGAGCCCCGTGTCGATGGTCTCCTCGGGCGGGCTCTCGGCGCCGATCGCCGAGAGCCACCGGGGCGCCTTGGTGCCGCTGCCGGAGGCGTCGACGACCAGATCGGCCTCCAGGGCCCGGGGTTCCGCGCCGGAGCCGGCGGAGCGATCCCGCAGCAGCACGCCCCGCACTCGTGCGGCGTCCCCGAGAAGCCCGACGGCGTCGGTTCCCTCCAGCACGTCGACCACCGGATTGGCGAGAACCCGTCGCCGTACCAGCTCCTCCAGTTGTGCGCGGGAGCCGGTGTATATGTGCGTCGTCGCGGGCAGTCGGCGCAGCCAGCGGCCGTTCTGCCACAGCACCATGTCCGACGGCATACCGACCTTCGGCGCCCCCGCCGCCCTCAGCTCCGCCAGGAAGCCCGGCAGCAGGGACTCCAGGGCCACCTGGCCGCCCTGGAGCAGGACGTGCGGATGCCGGCCCTGCGGAACGCCTGGCCGTGACCCGTCGCCGTCCGGGAACCGGTCGCGCTCGACCACGGTCACCCGGTCGGCGTGATCTGCAAGGACGTGCGCCGCGAGGAGCCCCGCGAGGCTGCCGCCCACGACAACCGCGTGCCTCCCGCCCCAACGACCCGTTCGCACGGCCGAGTTCACCGATCCGCCCCCTCCGGTCGCCTCATTGCGAGAAAACACAAGTATCCCGCTCTGCAAAGGGGGTTGACCGTGTTCCGGCCTCTCCGCCCGCCGTCCCCCACTCAGGTGGTCACGGCGCGAGCAGCAGGCTGTCGCCGCGCTCCTTGGCGGCCGCGTAACGCTTCGCCACGTCCTGCCAGTTGACGACGGCCCACATGGCGTCGATGAAGTCGACCTTCTGGTTCTTGTACTGCAGGTAGAAGGCGTGCTCCCAGGCGTCGAAGACGAGGATCGGGGTCGAGCCCTGGCCGACGTTGCCCTGGTGGTCGTAGACCTGCTCGACGATCAGCCGGCCGCTGAGGGGCTCGTAGGCGAGAACGCCCCAGCCCGAACCCTGTGTGGTGGCGGCGGCCTTGGTGAGCTGCGCCTTGAAGCCGGCGAAGGAGCCGAACGACTCGGCGATCGCGTCCGCGAGTTCGCCGACGCCGTCGGCCGCGAGGGGCTCACCGCCGCCGTCGCCGGTCATGTTGTGCCAGTAGATCGAGTGCAGGATGTGCCCGGACAGGTGAAAGGCCAGGTTCTTCTCCAGGCCGTTGATGGAGCCCCACTGCTCCTTGTCCCGGGCCTCCGACAGCTGTTCCAGCGTGTCGTTGGCACCCTTCACGTACGCGGCGTGGTGCTTGTCGTGGTGCAGCTCGATGATCTGTGGATTGATGACCGGTTCGAGCGCCGCGTAGTCGTAGGGAAGCTCCGGGAGCGTGTACACCGCCATACCAACATCCTCCGAATTAGTTGCGAATGATGTGCAGTTGCACGCTAACAGCAACTGCAGCGGACTGAGGATCGGGCATAGGTCCTAGGACCCGGCGGCCGAGAATGCGACGATCACCCCATGAGCCGTACGACGACGACCGAGAGCAGCGAGAACACCATCGTGACCAGGTACGACTACGAGAAGGACGGCGCGGCGATCTACCGCCAGTCCTTCGCCACCATCCGCGCGGAGACGGACCTCTCGGGGCTGCCCGCCGACATCAGCCAGGTCGCGGTCCGGATGATCCACGCCTGCGGGATGGTCGACCTCGTACGGGACCTCGCCCACACGCCAGCTGTGGTGGCCCGCGCCCGTGAGGCCCTGCATGCCGGAGCGCCGATCTTCACCGACGTGCGGATGGTGGCCAGTGGGGTGACCCGCAAGCGCCTGCCGGCCGACAACGACGTGCTCTGCACGCTCTCCGACCCGGCCGTCCCCGAGTTGGCCGCGAAGATGGGCACCACCCGCAGCGCGGCCGCCCTGGAGCTGTGGCGGGACCGTCTGGAGGGTTCGGTCGTCGCCGTCGGCAACGCACCCACCGCCCTCTTCCGCCTCCTGGAGATGATCGAGGAGGGGGCGCCCCGCCCGGCCGCCGTCATCGGCGTGCCGGTCGGTTTCGTCGGCGCCGCCGAGTCCAAGGACGCCCTGGCCGCGCACCCCTCGGGACTGGAGCACCTGATCGTCCGCGGCCGTCGCGGGGGCAGCGCCATCGCCGCCGCCGCGCTCAACGCGATCGCGAGCGAGGAAGAGTGACCGGCAAGCCCATGGGCTAAGCCCCTGCGACCCGTCCCCGCTGACCGTATCCGTCGAGCGAGCCACAACAAGCCGGGATCTCGCCGACGTGGACGCCGAGCCCGGGGCGTGAAAGGCCGCTAGTCGGCGCCCTGTTCGGCGGGGACGGGTGCCTGGGCCAGCCCCGCCGTCCACTTCTCCTCGATCCGGCCGACCTTCCACACCACCAGGGCGACCGCCCAGGTGGCGAAGAACAGCCCGACGATGACGTATCCGATGATGTTCAGGTCCAGGCCGGACACCCAGTCCCAGAAAGCACCGTGCAGCCCCGCCTTGTCCGCGATCAGGCCCAGCAGTTCGACCGTGCCGATGATGAGCGCGACGGCGACGGACAGGCCGGTGATGGTGAGGTTGTAGTAGACCTTGCGGACCGGCTTGGAGAAGGCCCAGCCGTAGGCGAAGTTCATGAACGAGCCGTCGATGGTGTCCAGGAGCGACATGCCGGCCGCGAACAGGATCGGCAGGCAGAGGATCGCGTACCAGGGCAGGCCCGAGGCCGCGCCCGAGCCGGCGAGGACGAGCAGCGCGATCTCGGTGGCCGTGTCGAAGCCGAGGCCGAACAGGAGGCCCAGCGGGTACATCTGCCACGGCTTGGTGATCGACTTCATGACGCGGCCGAGGAGCCGGTTCATGAAGCCGCGGTTGTTGAGCTGTTCCTCCAGGGCGGCCTCGTCGAAGCGGCCGGTGCGCATCTGCCGGAACACCTTCCAGATGCCCGCCATGATCACCAGGTTGATGATCGCGATGGCGTAGAGGAAGGTCCCGGAGACGGTCGTACCGATCCAGCCGGTGACGCTGTGCAGCGCGGAGTCGTCGTTCTCGACCGGTCCGGCCAGCGACTTGACGCCGAGGGAGAGCAGGAAGGCGAGCGCGAAGACGATGGACGAGTGGCCGAGGGAGAACCAGAAGCCGACCGAGAGCGGGCGTTGCCCCTCGTTCATCAGCTTGCGGGTCGTGTTGTCGATGGCGGCGATGTGATCGGCGTCGAAGGCGTGCCGCATGCCGAGGGAGTAGGCGGTGACGCCGATGCCGATACCGAAGGACTTGGTGCCCAGGCTGTAGTGCTCGGGGGCGACGATCGCGACCAGCGTGAACCAGCCGATGACATGCAGGGCGAGGATGAACGCTGCCATCCCGCCGACGCTCGCCCACTCCTTGCGGGTCATCGAGATACGGATGCGGCGCCGGTCCGGCGATTCGTTCGTTTCAGCCACACATCAAAGGCTGCTGCATATGAGTTGCAGGTAATAGCCAGATGCGGCAAAGCTCAGGTCAGATTTCGGCCAGCGTCGGGAAAAGCGCCCTGCTCGGCGAGCCAGCCGACGGCCTGCTCGGACCCGGCCACGACGGGCACCCCGTCGGGCACCGGCGGCCGGCGCACGACGACCACCGGCAGCCCGGCCTCCCGGGCGGCCGTCAGTTTGGGCGCGGTGGCCGTTCCCCCGCTGTCCTTCGTCACGACGACGTCGATCCCGTGGCGGCTCAGCAGCGCGCGCTCCCCGGCGAGGGTGAACGGGCCGCGGTCGAGCAGCACCTCCATGCGGGGCGGGTGCGGGCCCTCGGGCGCGTCGACGGCGCGTACGAGGAACCAGAGGTCCTCAAGGGCGGCGAAGGCCGCGAGACCCATGCGTCCGGTGGTCAGGAACACCCGCCGGCCGAGCGTCGGCAGGAGCTCCGCCGCGTCTCCCAGGGAGTGGACCTCGTGCCAGTCGTCCCCCGCCACGGGGACCCAGCCGGGACGGCGCAGCGCGAGCAGGGCAACATGGGCGGTGGCGGCGGCCTTCGCCGCGTTGAAACTGATCGTTCCGGCGAAAGGGTGCGTGGCGTCGATGAGCGCGTCCACCTCGTGCTCACGCAGCCACGCGGCGAGCCCCTCGGCCCCGCCGAAGCCGCCCACGCGGACCTCGCCGGGCGGCAGCCGGGGCGCGGCCACCCGTCCGGCCAGGGAGGTCGTCACCCTGAGGCCGGTTCCGGCTGCCAGGAGTTCGGCGAGGCGGCGGGCCTCCGTGGTCCCGCCCAGGATCAGTACGTGCACGAGGTTCCCTTCATGAATGAGGCCGAGGGCGGTCGCGGCGCCCAACTCAAGCACACCGGTCTACGGCCCGGCTGGACCACCGGCGCCTGTGCGACCGCGGCGACGACGGCCGCGTACACCGCGCTGCTGACCGGCGAGTTTCCCGACCCGGTGACGATCACGCTGCCCAAGGGGCAGACGCCGTCCTTCGCGCTGGCCGCCGAGGAACTGGGCGACGGATCGGCCATGGCGGGGATCGTGAAGGACGCCGGCGACGACCCGGACGTCACCCACGGAGCGCTGGTGCGCGTCACCGTCCGCCGACTGCCGGCCGGTTCCGGGGTCGTCTTCAAAGCCGGTCCCGGTGTGGGTACGGTCACCCGGCCCGGCCTGCCCCTCCCGGTCGGCGAACCCGCCGTCAACCCCGTCCCACGCCGGATGATGCGTGAGCACATCGCCGAGGTCGCCGGGCGGTACGGCGGCACCGGCGACGTCGAGATCACCATCTCCGTAGACCACGGCGAGGAGATCGCCCGGTCCACCTGGAACCCGCGCCTGGGTATCCTCGGCGGACTGTCCATCCTGGGCACGACCGGGATCGTGGTGCCGTACTCGTGTTCGGCGTGGATCGACTCCATCCGGCGGGGTGTCGACGTGGCGCGAGCGGCCGGGCGCACGCATGTGGCCGGCTGCACCGGCTCGACCTCGGAGAAGACGGTCGTCGCCGCGTACGGCCTGCCCGAGGACGCGCTCCTCGACATGGGTGACTTCGCGGGGGCGGTCCTCAAGTACATCCGCCGCCATCCCGTCGACCGCCTCACGATCTGCGGCGGCTTCGCCAAGCTGTCCAAGCTGGCGGCAGGACACCTGGACCTGCACTCCGGTCGCTCGCAGGTCGACAACGGGTTCCTCGCAGAACTGGCCCGGCGGGGCGGCGCGGACGGGGCCCTGGTGGCCGAGGTGGCGGGGGCCAACACCGGCCTCGCCGCGCTCCAGTCCTGCGCGGCGGCCGGGGTCCCGCTCGGCGACCTGGTGGCGGTCGCCGCTCGCGACGAGGCCCTGGCCGTACTGCGCGGCGCGCCTGTCGCGGTCGACGTGATCTGCATCGACCGGGCGGGCACGATCGTGGGGCGGAGCGGGGTGGCGTAGGCGGAGGGGTGTGACGGGACGCCCGATGCAGGGGGAAATCGCTCGGTACGAAACACCTTGGTGTCCCTGATCTGCCGGACGATCCGGGACGCACCCACAGCAGGGACTGTTCGAGGCGTTGCGACGGCTTCGCCGCGCCGTCCCCCTTCTGCCGCCAGGGCTCCAACTCTACGTTGAGGGGCAGAAGATGAATGTTGGGCAGGACCACGTCACTCAGGGGGAAGGTGGTCGGCATGTGGGGCAGGATCCGCAAGTCCAGCGACAGAGTCGTCAACGCGCTGCGCACCGAGGAGCAGACCGGTCGGGAGGCCCGCTCGCACAATCTGTTCGAAGCCGCCGCCGCGTATGTCTCGGCCTGCGCGGAGGACGACCAGGACCGGATCGAGGAGGCCTCGTCCTGGGTCTCGCCGGAGGCACTGTCGTTCGGGGTCAACGAGCTCGCGTGCCGGGCGGTCATAGCCCTCGCGCGCGAGCGCGACGAGTCGCCGCGTACGGTGGCGCGTGCGCTCCTCGGACTGCCGGCCGCCCGACCGGCCGGCAAATGATGGTCGATTCGCCCCGTCCAGCCGGAAAACTGCAGCTCCGGGTGTGCTTGGGAGTCGTGACAAGCGCCTTCCGCGCACACTAGGGTGCGCGCCGTTGGACGAACCGATGGGGAGGCTGGGATGGCCGGGACGGACGAGGACGCCGTCGCCGCCGAGGACGACGCGCTCTATGTGCTGACGGCGGTGCTGCTGACGCCGGCGAAGTTCCCGAGCGTGCTGGGCGACGACTATCCGGAGGCCTGCGCGGCGCTCGGACTGGCACCGCTGGCCGACGGGTACGGCCTGGTGATCGGCCAGGACGGCAGCGGCGCCCGGTGGACGGTCGTCATCGACGACGTCTCGCTGGTCGCCGTCGCCATCGCGTCCTGGGACTGCGGCATGGAGTACGACCTCTCGCCCGACGAGCGCACGGTCGTGGCCGCGCTGCCGGGCTGGCCACTCGCGGTCGCCGTCGCCGCGCCCGGTGTGCCGGCGCCGCACGACCCCGACCCCGAGGTCGCCGACGGGCCCGCGCTGAGGCCGCCGGACACCTCCACGTGGGGATCGGCTCAACGGCGTCTGGGTGCCGACGAGATCGCGCTCCGGTGGGCGATGTGGCGGGAACAGATCGACGACGCGGCCTTCTCGAGCCCGAACGGCGGGGCGGGGTCCGCCGGGGACGAGCAGGAAGAGGCCGCCGCTGAAGGCGATGGCTCGGGCGACGGCGACTCGGGAGGCCGTACCGCGGGTACCGATGCGGTGGGAGCCGGCACCTCGGATGGCGGGACCTCGGGGAGCAAGGCCCCCGGGGACACGGCTTCGAGCGACACGGCCTTGGGCGACTTGGCTTCGAGTGGCCAGACGTCGGCAGGCACGGCCTCGACAGGCACGGCTTCGGGCGGGACGGCTTCGGGCGGTGCCGAGAAGGACGCACCCAAAGGCCACAGCGGCATTCGGCGTGTCCTCGCGGAGGCCCGCGGCTACGTGGAGACGCCGCCTCCCCTCGGGCGGGTCCGGTCGTCCTTCGCGTCGGGCGACGCACGGACGCTGCGCGCCGACGGTCCCGGCTGGTCGCTGGTGGCCAGGACCGACGACATCGCGTTCGTGCTTCTCGACGACGAGCCGGGCGAGGTCCTGCCGGTCGGCCGGGGCCCGGAGCTTCCTGGGCTTCTGGAAGCGCTCGACAAGATGGCCGTACGCCCCAGCTGAGCCGTCGCTCCGCACCGGCCGGGCCCGATGTGCTCCCGGCCGGTGCGGACGCGTCAGCGGCCGAGTTCCTTGCGGGTGACGCGGCGCAGCCTGCGCCGCTGCGAGGGGTCCAGCGTGAGATATGCGGCGGCCGGGACTCCCAGGACGATCAGGAGGGCGGCCCACCAGGGCAGCCAGATCAACAGGAGCAGCCCGACCGCCACGCCCCCTGCGGCGATCTTCGCGTTCTTCGACATGTGCGTCGCCTCCTTCGCGGCGGTTGCCGCTCTCTGTCCAGAAAAACGGGTCCACGCTCCCGGCAGTTCCGGATCGCGACCCTGAGACATCCCTGAGACCACGCCCTGAGACGTCCCGGACGCACTACGCCTGGTGGTCCGCCCTGAGCGGTTCGCCCACCTCGTGCATATGGCCCAGCGCCTGCCGGTAGGAGTCGACGAGTCCGGCCTCCGTGTAGGGGATACCCAGATCCCGGCAGTGGGCGCGCACCAGCGGCCGGGCGAGGCGCAGATGGGGCCGGGGCATGCTGGGGAACAGGTGGTGCTCGATCTGGTAGTTGAGCCCGCCGAGGAACCAGTCGGTGACGTCGCCCCCACGGATGTTGCGGGAGGTGAGCACCTGGCGGCGCAGGTGGCCGAGGGGCTCGCCGTCCGGGTCCGGCATTTCCATGCCCTTGTGGTTGGGGGCGAACGACATTCCGAGGTGCAGGCCGAAGAGCGCCTGGTGGATCGCCGCGAAGGCCAGCGCCTTGCCGGGCGACATGGTGGTCAGCAGCAGCGTGGCATAGGCGACGACATGGCTCACCAGGAGCGTGCCCTCCACGGCGCGCTCCCCCGGCGCCTGTCGGCGCAGGTCGCGAAAGCCCTGAACCTTGAGGGCGACGCCTTCGAGGAGGGTGAGGGGGAAGAACAGCCAGGCCTGGTGGCGGGTCAGCAGGCGCCGGAAGCCCGTGCGGTCCTTCGCCTGTTCGCCGGTGAAGACGAGGACGTCGGCCGCGACGTCGGGGTCCTTGTCTATGTGGTTGGGGTTTGCGTGGTGACGGTTGTGCTTGTGGTTCCACCAAGAAAAGCTCATCCCGAGCAGCAGGTTGCCGTGAACAAGGCCGATGACACGGCCGGTCGCCTTGTCGCCGGTGATCTGGGCGTGGCCCGCGTCGTGGCCTATGAAGGCGGTGCGGGCGCAGAACACGGCGAGGAGCGGGGCCAGCAGCAGGGTCCACCAGGAGTCACCGGACAGGGCGACCGCCGTGACGAGACCGGCCAGTGCGAGCGCGTTCAGGGTGATGGCCCGGGCGTACCACCCGTGGCGGCGGTCCAGGAGGCCCTGCCCCTTCACCGCGCGCAGGAGGGGTGCGAACTCGCTTCCGCCGGGCGGCGATCCGGACGTACCGCGCGGATGGACTGCGACGGTTGCGGTGGGCTGAGGCATGTCCGGACTCCGGCTCTCTCAGGAAACGTGCTGACCTGAGGAAACGTACGGACCAGTGACCTGTCGCGACCATGTGGCAACCCCCCGTGTCCCTTCGGGGGCCAGCACCGGGCATGACGGGGGGTTGACAACACCCTCGCGCGAAGGTGACGCAGGACACCCCAGACAGGCCCGGAGAGTGCTGTACCCTCGACCACTCCGACCGAGTAGTCAAGTTTGAGGAGCACCGCGATCTCTGTCCAGAGGTTCCCCGCGGCAACACCGTCCGAGATCTCCGAACTGGCCTCCTGCCAAGCCGTGTTCCTGCCCGGCGACCCGGCCCGCACGGGCGGTGTGGCCTTCTGGCGGCCTGACGGCGACCCTCCTCCCGCTGTCGCGGCCGGGACGGTCCAGGACCTGGCGCTCGTGGTGCCCGCTGTCGGGGGTGTGGAGCTCGTGAGCCTGCCCGCGCTGCTGCTGCCCGTCCGCGCCGCCCTGCCGGTCCTCACGCGTGCGCGTACCTGCGCGCACGGGCACCGGTCGGCGGTGTTCTGGGGTGCCGCGGCCGTGCTGGCCCTGCAGTACGTGGCACGCGGGCTCCTGCTGCCCGGCCTGTCCGCGACGGACCATGACGCCTGGCGGATGGGACCGCTGGGCACGTCGGACGTCGAGCGGGTCCGCCGGCTCGCCGCCGCGATGCCGCCCGAGGCCCACGCCGTCCCGCTGGACACCGCCGTCCCGCTGGACACCGCCGTCCCGCTGGACACCACTGAGCCTCTGGACAGCCCCGCGCCGCTGCTGCTGCCCGACCCCGAACAGCTGCTGCTCGCCTTCCTGGACGCGGTCGCCGACGCCCTGCCCCGCTCCCCCGCGGCCCGCCTCGTGACGGGCGGTCCGGCCTACGCCGCCCGGGAACCGCAGCACATGCCCGAACAGCGCACATGGGCGGCGGATGTCGCCGCGGGCCATGACGCGGGCGTACGTGTCTCGCTGCGGATCGAGGTGGGCGGCCTGGCCGTTGGCGAGGTGACGTCCTTCCGGGCCGTGGTGCAGGTGCACAGCGTGAGCGATCCGACGCTCGTGGCGGACGCCGCCGATGTCTGGGCGGGTGCCACGGCCTTCGGCCCGCACGCGCGAATGGACTCCCTGCTCGCGCTCCGCAGGGCCGCACACGCGTGGCCCCCGCTCGCGCCGCTGCTCTCGGCGGCCGTGCCGGACGCGGTCGACCTCGCCGAGGAGGAGGTCACCGATCTGCTCGGAGCCGGCACGCGGAGCCTCTCCGACCTGGGCGTCGAGGTGCACTGGCCGAAGGGCCTGGTCAGAGGGTTGACCACGGTCGCGACGGTCGGCCCGCCAGACAGCGATGACCGGGTGGGCTCGGACACTCCGTCGTTCCTGTCCGCCGACGCGCTGCTCGCGTTCGACTGGTCGTTCGCCCTCGGCGGCCAACAGCTCACCCGCGAGGAGCTGGACCGGCTCGCCGAGGCGAACCGCCCTGTCGTGCGGCTGCGCGACCAGTGGGTGCTGGTCGATCCCCACGAGGTGCGCAGAGCCCGGGCCAGGCAGGACCGCAAGGTGACGCCCGTCGACGCGCTGAGCGCCGCTCTGACGGGCTCCGCCGAGGTCGACGGCCGCAGGGTCGACGTACAGCCCACCGGTTGGCTGGCGGCCCTGCGGGACCGGCTCATGGACCCGGAGGCCCAGGAGCCGGTCCCGCAACCCGCCGCGCTCGCCGCCACCCTGAGGGACTATCAGCGCAGGGGCCTGAACTGGCTGGCTCGTATGACTTCCTCGGGGCTCGGCTGCTGTCTGGCCGACGACATGGGCCTCGGCAAGACGATCACCCTGATCGCGCTGCATCTGCACCGGCAGACCGACGCGGCCACCGCCGGCCCCACCCTCGTCGTGTGCCCGACCTCTCTCATGGGCAACTGGCAGCGCGAGATCGAGAGGTTCGCGCCGGGTACGCCCGTGCGCCGCTTCCACGGTCCGCGGCGCGAGCTCGACTCCCTGGCCGACGGGGAGTTCGTGCTGACCACGTACGGCACGATGCGCCTGGACGCGCCCCGACTGGCCGACGTGGCCTGGGGGATGGTCGTGGCGGACGAGGCACAGCACGTGAAGAACCCGTACTCGGCGACCGCGCGGGAGCTGCGCTCGATCGGGGCACGCGCACGCGTGGCACTCACCGGCACCCCGGTGGAGAACAACCTGTCGGAGCTGTGGGCCATCCTCGACTGGACGACTCCCGGCCTGCTGGGCCGGCTCGGCACCTTCCGCGCCCGGTACGCGCAGGCCGTCGAGAGCGGCCAGGACCCGGCGGCCGCCGAGCGTCTCGCCCGGCTCGTGCGCCCCTTCCTGCTGCGGCGCCGCAAGTCGGATCCGGGCATCGCCCCGGAGTTGCCGCCGAAGACCGAGACCGACCGTGCCGTGTCGCTCACCCAGGAACAGACCGGGCTCTACGAGGCCATGGTGCGTGAGACGCTCGCGGAGATCTCCGGGGCGGACAGCATGGCGCGGCGCGGGCTGATCGTGAAGCTGCTGACCGGGCTGAAGCAGATCTGCAACCACCCGGCGCAGTTCCTCAAGGAGGAGCAGCCGAGGATCGCCGGCCGCTCCGGCAAGCTGGAGCTGCTGGACGAGCTCCTCGACACCATCCTCGCCGAAGGGGCGAGTGTCCTGGTCTTCACCCAGTACGTGCGCATGGCCCGCCTCGTCGAGCGCCATCTGGCGGCGCGCGGCCTGCCCTCGCAGTTCCTGCACGGCGGGACTCCGGTCGCCGAACGCGAGGCGATGGTGCGGCGGTTCCAGGAGGGCGAGGTCCCGGTGTTCCTGCTGTCGTTGAAGGCGGCGGGCACCGGCCTGAACCTGACGCGGGCCGAGCATGTCGTGCACTACGACCGCTGGTGGAACCCCGCCGTCGAGGCGCAGGCCACCGACCGCGCGTACCGCATCGGCCAGACCCGTCCCGTGCAGGTGCACCGGCTGATCGCCGAGGGGACCATCGAGGACCGTATCGCCGAGATGCTGCACCGCAAGCGGGAGTTGGCCGACGCGGTGCTCGGCGCCGGTGAGGCGGCACTGACCGAGCTGACGGACGCGGAGCTGGCCGATCTGGTGGAACTGCGAGGGGGCGCACGATGACGGGACACGACACGGAGAACGAGCGGACGTTCACGGCCCTGCCGCCCGCGCACGGGAGGGGTTTCGCACAGTCCTGGTGGGGCCAGGCCTGGCTGCGGGCGCTGGAGGACGCCGCGATGGACTCACAGCAGGTCAAGACGGGCCGCGGACTCGCCCGCGCGGGTGCGGTGGGGGCGGTGTCGGTGCGTCCGGGGCGCATCACGGCCGTCGTCCAGGACCGTGACCGCACCCCGCACCGGGCCGACGTCCTGCTGTCCGAGCTGTCCGCCGAACAGTGGGACCGGTTCCTGGACATGGCCGTCGAACGGTCCGGTCATATTGCCGCGCTGCTCGACCGCGAGATGCCACCGCATCTGGTGGAGGACGCGGCGAGTGCCGGCATCGAGCTGCTGCCGGGCCTCGGCGATCTGGAACCGGAGTGCGACTGCGGGACCTGGGACCACTGCGGTCACACGGCGGCCCTGTGCTACCAGGTGGCCCGCCTGCTGGACCAGGACCCGTTCGTCCTGCTCCTCATGCGCGGCCGGGGCGAGCAGACCCTCCTGGAGGACCTCCGGGCCCGCAGCGCCGCGCCCGCGCAGGAGGCTTCCGAGCCCGAGAGGACGGACGGTGTGGACGCGGCCGAGGCGTACGCCGCCGGCGACATCCTGCCGCCCCTGCCCTCGCCGGCAGAACTGCCCGAGGGCCCAGGGCGGCCGCCCTCGCTGGACACCGAGGCCCCGCCGGGACCGGGAGTCGACCCGGTCGCCGTCCGTCATCTGGCCGCCAGGACGGCCGTAGAGGCCCATCGGCTGCTCTCGGAGGCTCTGAGAGGGCCCACCTCTTCTCCGGCCGTCGAATTGACGGTTGCCCAGGACGCGGTGCGGCTGGCTGTCGGGGCGCCCGACCAGACCGTGACGGAACGGCTCGCCTCCGGATCAGGACGCGACCTGGAGGCCTTGGCGCACGCCACGCGCGCGTGGGGCCTCGGAGGTGCGGCAGCGCTGTCCGTGCTGGAGGAGGAGTGGGCGCCCGCGGGCGACACCCTCGCACGCGCGCGTGCCGCCCTGGACTCGGTCTGGGACGAGGACGAGCGGCCGGCGCTCAGGGCGGCCGGCAACCGGTGGACGGTCGTCGGCGCGCCCGCCCAGATACGCCTGGGCCGGGACGGGCGCTGGTGGCCGTACCGGAACGAGCGGGGGCGCTGGGTGCCCGCGGGTCCGGCCGTCCTGGATCCGGCGACCGCTCTGGCCTCGACAGAGGTCGCCTCAGCCGAACCTCAGGGGTAGTTCGGCCAGTCCCCTGAGCAGGGTGCTGCTGCGCCAGGTCAGCGTGTCCGGGTCGGTCGCGAAGGCGAAGGCGGGGCGGTGGCGCAGCAGCAGCCGCAGGGCGACGGAGGTTTCGGCGCGGGCCAGCGGGGCCCCCAGGCAGTGGTGCGGGCCGTGGCCGAATCCCAGGTGCCCGCGCGTGGGGCGCCACAGGTCGAAGCGGTCCGGGTCGGGAAAGCGCAGCGGATCGCGGGAGGCGGCGGCGAGGGAGACCAGCACGGAGTCGCCCGCCTCGATGCGGGTGCCGTCGAGGTCGAGCGGCTCGGCCGCGAACCGGAACGCCGTGGCGTGGACGGGTGAGTTGTAGCGCAGGGACTCCTCGACAGCGGCCTCGGCCAGGTCCGGTTCGGCGCGGAGCAGGGCGAGTTGGTCCGGGTGTGCGAGCAGTGCGTGGACGGTTGCGGAGATCAGGTCGACCGTCGTCTCGTGGCCCGCGACGAGGATCAGGAAGGCCATGCCGAGGAGTTCCCCGGGGTCGAGGCCACCGGCCGCCACGAGATCGCCGAGCAGTCCGCTCGGCCGCGGTTCGCGTCCCGGGGCGACCAGCTCGGCGAGGTACTCGGTCAGTGCGGACGCGGCGGCGGTCGCGGCCTCGGGCGAGGTGGGCATGACCAGTTCGTCGGACCAGGAGTGGAACGCGGTGCGGTCCGCGGCGGGCACACCCAGCAGGTCGCAGATCACCGTGACGGGCAGCGGCAGCGCGTACCGGGCGACCAGGTCGGCCGTCCCCCGCTCCGGCAGCCCGTCCAGGAGTTCGAGGGCTACGGCCTCGATGCTCGGGCGCAGGGCGGCGACGCTCCCGGCCGTGAAGCGGGCCGCCACGAGTCGGCGCAGCCGGGTGTGCTGCGGAGGGTCGGTCTGGAGCATGTTGCGGCCGACGGCGTGCCCGCCGTCGCTACGCCAGGACGAGGAGTGCCGGATGTCGTTGCGCAGGCGCGGGTCGGTCAGCGCGGTCCGTGCCGCGTCATGGGCGACCACGAGCCAGCTCTCACCGCTTCCGGGGACGAGGACGCGGTGCACAGCTCCTTTGGCCCGCAGCGCGGCGTAGACGGGGTAAGGGTCCTGGGCCAGGTCGTGGCCGTCCGGGGCCAGTTCCTCCAGGCTGGGGGCGGGCATGGTGGTCCTCTCGGTCGCGGTCGTCAGGGTTACGGCGTCCCGATGCGCCCTCTATTGCTCCGCGCGCCAGACCGGGTGCACGGATGCCGCGAGCGCGGTCGCCTGGGCGTGACCGGCCCGGGCGGCCGCGGGGCGGCGGGCGTCGGCCGTCATGTCGCGTCCCATGGCGCGGCGGGCGGCGGCGTCCGGGGTCACGAGGGTGACGTGGGCGCCTTCGGCGGCGAGGGCGGCCGCCTGCTCCTTGGCGCTCGCGTGAGGGCCCACGGCGGCGTCGATCGGGGCGATGGCCAGGACGTGGTGATGGCCGCGGGCGAGGTGGATGTTGGCCGTGGAGCGACTGCCTCCGTCCATCCAGCGGCGCCCGGCCAGGGTGATGGGGGGCCAGATCACGGGAACCGCGCAGCTCGCGACGACCGCTTCGAGGAGTGCGACCCCCGACTCGGCGTCGAAAGCCGTCAGTTGCCCCGAGAGTGCGTCGACGGCCGTGATCCGCAGCGTGCGCTCGGGCCACCTCCGCACGCCGCGCAGCAGCGGGTCGAGCACGGGGAACACCTCGGACTCGGGGACCGTGCGGGCCTTCAACGCGGCCCGCCCGAGGCGTCGTACGGAACGCTCCGGGTCGCGGGATCCCAACGCGGCCCACAAATAGCGGAGCGTCCGAGCGAGGCTGACGCCGAGGTCCACCCGGTCGGCACCGGCCAGTTGGCGTTCGAACAGCTCGCGCGCGGGTTCACCGGTGAGCAGCCGCGAGCCGAAGATCGCGCCGGCCGAGGTGCCGATGACGACGTCCGCGCGGGTCGCCTCGACACCGGCGTCGGTCAGGCCGGCGAGCACTCCCGTCATCCACGCTCCACCGACGGGGCCACCCCCGCCGAGGACAAGCGCCGTACTGGCCATGCCCACCCCTTCCATCAAAATGGGGAGTACTCCCCGTTTACCCGGCCGACGATAGCATCACTACCGGGGAGCACTCCCCGGTACCGTGGAAGGGCGATCATGACGAACGACGCGACGGCACCGGTGCGACGGCGCGATGCGCGGCGCAACCGTGAACTGCTGGTCGAGGCCGCTCACGAGGTGTTCACGGAGCAGGGTCTCGAGGCTCCCCTGGACGTGATCGCCCGGCGGGCGGGGGTGGGGAACGCCACGCTCTACCGGCATTTCCCCAGCCGTGCCGCGCTGGTCGACGCGGTCTTCCGTGAGCCGCTGGCGGGCACCATGGCCGCCGGTGAGCGGGCCCGGACCGCGGCGGACGCCTGGGAGGGGCTGGTCGGCTACCTGGAGGCCGTTTTCGCCGTCCTGGCCACCGACCGCGGCACGAACGATTTGATGACCACGCACCTTGAGGGCGTGGACTCGTTGCAGGCCGTGCACGCCCACAACCGGGCGACCATGGAGTCGCTGCTGCACCGGGGGCGCGAAGAGGGAAGCATCCGTGCGGACGTCACCACGGAGGACATCCTGTTCTCGCTGGCCGCGCTCGGACGAGCCGTCCCCTCCCTGGCCACCGCCGTCGCCCCGGAGGCCTGGCGGCGCCCGCTGGCCCTGCTCCTCGACGGCCTGCGCGCCTCGCCCACCGCTCCGCCCCTCCCCACCCCCGCACTCACGGCGGACCAACTCGGTGATGTCCTCCAGGGATTGGGTCCGCACCGGGCCCCCCGCAACTCCCCTGGATGAGCACGCGTCTCACGAACCGCACGCGCGCGTACCGCGCTGTCGGACCGCCGCCCGGCCGACGCCGTGTGTTCACCCGTCGGTCGTACGGCGTTCCGGGCGGGAGCCAAATCTGGCCGCTGTCACCGAACTTGGTCCCCAGGAGGCCCCATGTCCCCGCACGCCGACGGCCGACGCCCGGCCAGACGCACCGCCGCGGCGGGCATACCCCTCGCCCTGGCCGCCGCTCTGGTCGCGGCGGGCCCCGCCGTGGGCGCCCCCTCCGGCGAGGCCCGTGTCGTGCGGACCGCGACGCTCGGGGACATCCCGCTCGGGGCGTTCAGCAACAGGTTGCTGCCGGGCACGGTGGCCGACGACCGCGGAGTGGACCTCGGCGGCCTCGGCAGTGACATCTACCCGGCGGGCCGCAAGGGCGAGTTCTGGACCGTGACCGACCGTGGCCCCAACGGTCAGATCAAGGTGGACGGCACCAAGCGCCGCACGTTCCCGGTCCCGGGCTTCGACCCGGCGATCGTGAAGATCCGCGTCACCGGCGACACCGTGAAGGTGCTGGACGCGATCCCGATCACCACCTCCTCCGGCAAGGCCGTCACGGGGCTGTCCAACCAGAAGGGACGCGACGAGGCGCCGTACAACTACAACGCGCTCACAGCTCTGTCGTACAACCCGAACGGTCTCGACACCGAAGGCGTCGTGCGGGCCTCGGACGGGACCTTCTGGCTCGTCGACGAGTACGGCCCGAGCCTGGTGCACGTCTCCGCGCGCGGGCAGGTCCTCACGCGCTATGTCCCCAAGGGGTTGAACCTCACCGGCGCCGACTACCCCGTGGTCGAGGCGCTGCCCTCCGTCCTGCTCCACCGGAAGATCAACCGGGGCTTCGAGGGGCTCGCCCAACTGCCCGGCGGCGACCTGGTGCTGGCCGTGCAGAGTCCGCTGTCGCTGCCGGACACGGACGCCGGAGAGGCCTCCCGGACCACCCGGCTGCTGCGTTTCTCGCCGAAGAAGAAGGCGGTCACCGCCGAGTACGCGTACCGCTTCGACCCGGTGAACGTGGTGGACCCGAGCGAGGACGACACCTCGGAGCTCAAGATCTCCTCGGTGGTCGCGGTGGGCGGTGACCGGCTGCTGGTCGAGGAGCGCACCGACAAGGCCGCGCGTCTTCACTTGGTGCGCCTTGACCGGTCCTCGGACATCCTGGGCGGCGCCTGGGACGACGACACCACCTCTCCGTCCCTGGAGCAGCTCGACGACCCGGCCGCCTCGGGCGTGCCCGTGCTCGCCAAGAAGCTTGTCGTCGACCTGGGCAAGGTCGCCGGGGTGCCCGGGAAGATCGAGGGCGTCGCGCGCGTGGACCACGACACGCTCGCCCTGATCAACGACAACGACTTCGGGATGACGGACGGTACCGGCGCCTTCGACGGCGACGGCCGGCTGGTGGACAGCGGCGTGGAGACGACGGTGACGTACGTCAGGCTGCCGCGCGGCCTCTGAGGTACACGTCAGCCGATCAGGGACGGGAGCAGCGATTCCAGGTCACTCGGGAACTCGCTGGGTATGTCGGTCGGGAACTGCGACGGGAGCTCACTGGGAAGCCGGGTCGGCAGGCTGAACGACGGCTCGGGAGAACCGCTCGTGCTGGTCTCCGGGGCCGGGCTCTTGTCCGGTGAGTCGTCGTTGCCCGAGGCCATGAAGACCACGACGAGGGCGACGGCCACGGCCGCCGCGATGACGGCGAGCAGGGCGAACAGCGGGCTCCGGCGCCTTCTCGGACCGCTCGGGCCGGGGTCGCCGACCGGACCCATCGGCTGGGTCGACGGCAGTCCGCCGTAGGGGTTCGGGCTCTTGCGCCCGAAGTCGTCGGGGGGTGGTCCGAAGCCACCGCCCGGAGGCGGTGTGTCACCCGGCGGTCCGGGCGGCTGGGGCGGTACCGGCGGCATGGCCATACCGTCCAGAGTCACCTCGAACCGGTCATGGGGCGACCCCCGCGCGGAAGTTGATACGGCCCCATGCCGTGGATCGCATGGTTCCGGCACATTCCGCGCAGGGGTCACGGTCACTGCGCACACCCACGCGCGCGTGCGGTCGACGGAGGTCACTCACGACCGTCGGCACGCGCGCGTGGGGCTCACTCAGCCGCGCGCACCCAGCAGGTGGTCCATGGCGAGCTGGTCGAGCTGCTCGAAGGCCATGCCACGCGCGGCGGCCGCCTCCACGTCGAACTCCTCGAAGGCGCTGCGGTCCGCGAGCAGCGCCTTCAGGCCGTCCGCCGCCGTCTGCTGCGCCAGCTCGTCCAGACGCGAGGCCCGCAGCGCCTCCTGCACCTGCGGGTCGGCGCGGAAGGCGGCCGCACGCTCCTTGAGGATGAGGTAGTTGCGCATGCAGCCCGCGGCCGACGCCCACACACCGTCGAGGTCCTCGGTCCGCGGCGGCTTGAAGTCGAAGTGCTTGGGACCGGCGTAACCCGCGCTCTCCAGGAGGTCGACGAGCCAGAAGGCGGCCCGCAGGTCGCCCGCGCCGAAGCGGAGGTCCTGGTCGTACTTGATGCCGGACTGGCCGTTGAGGTCGATGTGGAAGAGCTTGCCCGCCCACAGGGCCTGCGCGATGCCGTGCGGGAAGTTCAGTCCGGCCATCTGCTCGTGGCCGACCTCGGGGTTCACGCCGTACAGCTCGGGGCGCTCCAGGCGCTCGATGAAGGCCAGGGCGTGGCCGACGGTGGGCAGCAGGATGTCGCCGCGCGGCTCGTTCGGCTTGGGCTCGATCGCGAACTTCAGGTCGTAGCCCTGCTCGGTCACGTACTCGCCGAGGAGGTCGAAGGCCTCCTTCATGCGGTCGAGGGCGACGCGTACGTCCTTGGCCCCGCCGGACTCGGCACCCTCACGGCCGCCCCAGGCGACGTAGGTCTCGGCGCCCAGCTCGACCGCCAGGTCGATGTTGCGGATCGTCTTGCGCAGCGCGTAGCGGCGCACGTCACGGTCGTTGGCGGTGAACGCGCCGTCCTTGAAGACCGGGTGCGTGAAGAGGTTGGTGGTCGCCATCGGCACCTTCATGCCGGTCGCGTCCAGGGCCTCACGGAAGCGCTTGATGTGACCCTCACGCGCGCTGTCGGACGCCCCGAAGGGGATCAGGTCGTCGTCGTGGAAGGTCACGCCGTGGGCGCCGAGCTCGGCCAGGCGCTGCACCGTCTCGACCGGGTCGAGGGCACGGCGGGTGGCGTCGCCGAACGGGTCCCTTCCCTGCCAGCCGACGGTCCACAGGCCGAAGGTGAACCTGTCCTCGGGGGTGGGCTGGTAGTTCATGACGCGGCTCCTTGCTGCTCCGGACTATTTCGTCATGGCGGTTTACAAATTAGTATGCGCACACGTCTCTGGGAAGAGACAAGGTGTCTCCGGCTGGAGACATGAGCCGCACACACAGGGAGAGCCCGATGTCAGCAGCCGAGGGTCCGCTCGTCGTCGGCGTGGACACGTCCACCCAGTCCACCAAGGCGCTGGTGGTCGACGCGGCCACCGGTCAGGTCGTCGCACGCGGCCAGGCACCGCACGCCGTGTCCTCCGGGGCCGGCCGGGAGAGCGATCCGCGCCAGTGGTGGGACGCGCTGTCCGAGGCGCTGCGCCAGTGCGGGGAGGCGGCCCGCGAGGCGGCGGCGGTGTCGATCGGCGGCCAGCAGCACGGCCTGGTCACGCTGGACGGGCGAGGCGAGCCGGTGCGTCCGGCGATGCTGTGGAACGACGTGCGCTCGGCGCCGCAGGCCCAGCGTCTGATCGACGAGCTGGGCGGCCCGAAGGCCTGGGCGGAGCGGACCGGCAGTGTGCCGGGCGCCTCCTTCACGGTCACCAAGTGGGCCTGGCTCGCCGAGCACGAGCCGGAGGCGCTGCGGGCCACGAAGGCCGTGCGCCTGCCCCACGACTACCTCACCGAGCGTCTCACCGGCCAGGGCACCACCGACCGCGGTGACGCCTCCGGCACCGGCTGGTGGGCGTCGGCGACGGAGTCGTACGACAGCGAGGTTCTCGCGCACGTGGGGCTCGACCCCGCGCTGCTCCCGCGCGTGGTCCGGCCCGGCGAGGTCGCCGGTACCGTGCGCGACGGCCATGATCTGCCGTTCTCCAAGGGCACCCTGGTCGCCCCCGGCACCGGCGACAACGCGGCCGCCGCACTGGGCCTCGGACTGCGTCCCGGGACGCCGGTGATGAGCCTGGGCACCTCGGGGACGGTGTACGCCGTCTCGAAGCACCGCCCCGCCGACCCGACCGGGACCGTGGCGGGCTTCGCCGACGCCCACGGCGACTGGCTGCCGCTGGCCTGCACCCTGAACTGCACGCTCGCCGTCGACCGGGTCGCCACCCTGCTGGGCCTGGACCGCGAGGCCGTGGAGCCTGTCTCCGGAGTCACTTTGCTGCCGTTCCTGGACGGCGAGCGCACCCCGAACCTGCCGAACGCCTCGGGGCTGCTGCACGGACTGCGCCACGACACCACCGCCGGCCAGCTCCTCCAGGCGGCCTACGACGGTGCCGTGCACGCGCTGCTCGGCGCGCTGGACCTGGTGCTCGACGCGGACGCGGACCGTTCGACCCCGCTGCTGCTGATCGGCGGCGGCGCCCAGGGCACCGCCTGGCAGCAGACCGTACGACGGCTCTCGGGGCGTCCGGTCCAGGTGCCCGAGGCCAAGGAACTGGTCGCGCTCGGCGCCGCCGCACAGGCGGCAGGACTGCTGACCGGCGAGGACCCGGCCGCGGTCGCCCGGCGCTGGAACACGGCGGCGGGGCCCGTGCTGGAGGCCGTGGAGCGGGACGACGAGACGCTGGCCAGGATCGCCGGGGTACTCTCCGACGCGGCGCCGCTGCTGGAGCGGGGGACGCAGAGCGGCTGACAACAGGACTGCGGGCTCGCCGAGCACAAGGACGCGGGCCTGCCGCCGGCCGGCCAGGGCCGCGGTCCGGCCGAGAGCAGGAACGCGGGGGCCGACCGAGAACCGGACCGCTGCTCCACAGAGGATCGAGGGAGGCATGACCGCACCGCTGCACGACGCCCACACGGCGGGTCCCGGGCGGGGCCTGCCCGACACCCAGCAGGGCATGCGCCGGCGCAACCTGGCCCGTGTGATGCACAGCGTGAGTGCCGAGGGACCGCTCTCGCGCGCCGCGGTCGCCTCACGCATCGGTCTGACCCGGGCCGCTGTGTCGACCCTCGTCGACGAGCTCATACGCTCGGGGCTCCTTGAGGAACTGGGCCCCGAGCGTCCCGGCCGGGTCGGCAGACCGGGTTCCGCGCTCGCCGTCAGCGGGCGGGGCCCCGCCGGGATAGGCGCCGAGGTCGGTGTGGACCACCTCGCGGTCTGCGCGGTCGATCTGCGCGGACAGGTACGCGCGCGCGTGGTGCGGTACGGCGCGAACCGCGGCCGCTCCCCCGAGCCGGTGATCGCCGAACTCGCCGCCCTGGTACACCGGGTGGTGGCGGAGGCTGAGGACGAGGGCCTGTGGCCCGCGGGGCTCGCGGTGGCGGTGCCCGGTCTGGTGGCGCGCGACGCACGGACCGTCGTACGCGCCCCGAACCTCGACTGGCACGACACCGACCTGGGCGCCCTGCTGCCCGAGGACTATCCGCTGACCGTGGGCAACGAGGCCAACTTCGGTGCGCTGGCCGAACTCTGGCTCGGCGAGGGCACACCCCACGACTTCCTGCACGTCTCGGCCGAGATCGGCATCGGCGCTGCGCTCGTGGTCGACGGGCAACTGCTGCGCGGTACCCGCGGTTTCGCGGGTGAGCTGGGCCATGTGCCGGTCCGCCCGGACGGCCCCCGGTGTCCGTGCGGCGGACGGGGCTGTCTGGAGCAGTACGCCGGTGAGGAGGCGGTGCTGCGGGCGGCCGGTCTGGAGCCGGGCGAGGACCGGGTCGGCCTGCTCGCGCAGCACGCGGCGGACGGTGACGAGGACGTACGAGGCGCCCTGCGCGAGGCCGGCGAGGCGCTCGGCATCGCGCTGACCGGCGCGGTCAATCTGCTGGACCCCGAAAGTGTGGTGCTCGGAGGCGCGCTGGCCGGGCTGGCGCCCTGGCTGCTGCCGTCGCTGCGGGACGAGCTGGCCGGGCGCACGGCCGGTCCGCCGTGTCCGGTGGCCGTGTCGCGGCTGGGGTCGGAGGGACCCCTGCTCGGGGCGGCGCACTCGGTGGTGCGGGCCGTGCTGGACGACCCGGCGGCTGTGGGTGAACGGGCCTGACTCGCCGGCTGGTTCACCCCGTCGGGTGAGAGGGTTATCCACAGTTCCAAGGTTGTCCACCGAAACACCAAGCGCCCTGCTGCCCAACCTGCCGTCCCCGTACCGTGATTCACGCGAGGCACCCGGCCTCCATGAACAGCGGAACGGAGCCGTGCAGCCATGAGCGACCCCAGGATCCTGACCGTGCGACCCGAACCCGGCGAGTACGCCTGGACGTTCGGCGGCGCACCGCCCGTGGCCCGGATCACCCCCGGTACGGTCCTCGACCTGTACACGGAGGACTGCTTCGCGGGGCGGGTGCGGTCCGAGAAGGACCTGGTGTCCGAGGTGTGCGAGTTCCCCTTCCTGAACCCGCAGACCGGGCCCTTCCACATCGAGGGCGCGGAGCCGGGTGACACGGTCGCCGTGCACTTCGTGTCGATCGAACCGGCCCGGGACTGGGCCGCGTCGACCACGGTCCCCCTGTTCGGGGCGCTCACCTCGACGCACACCACCGCCACGCTGCAGCCGCCGCTGCCGGAGACCGTGTGGATCTGGCAGCTGGACCGGGCCCGGCGCACGGCGTTGTTCCGGGCTCACGACAGTGACATCGAGATCGAGCTGCCCATGGACCCGATGCACGGCACCGTGGGGGTGGCTCCTGCCAATCTGGAGGTGCGTTCGGCGCTGGTGCCCGATGCGCACGGCGGGAACATGGACACACCGGAGATGCGGGCCGGCGTCACCTGCTACCTCGGCGTCAATGTGGAGGGCGCCCTGCTCAGCCTCGGCGACGGGCACGCCCGGCAGGGCGAGGGAGAGACGTGCGGGGTCGCTGTCGAGTGCGCCATGAACACGGTGGTGATCGTCGAGCTGCTCAAGGGGCTCGCCACGCCGTGGCCGCGCATCGAGTCGGACACGCACATCATCTCGACCGGTTCGGCGCGCCCGCTGGAGGACGCGTTCCGGATATCGCAGCTCGACCTGGTGCAGTGGCTCGCGCGCGACTACGGGTTCAGCGAACTGGACGCGTACCAGTTCGCGACCCAGGCCGTGGAGTCGCCGTTGGCCAACGTCTGCGACACCAACTACACCTGTGTGGCGAAGATCCGCAAGGAATGGCTGCCCGCGCGCGAGACTCACCGCGGAGTGCACGACAGGCTCCGTGAGACCGCGGCGGCCCTGCGGGGCTGAAGTCCGCCGACCGGAAAGGCACTTGATCCTTGGAACGCGCAAGACCGCTGTTCGACCGGCGGCGGCTGCTGAAGGGCGCCGTCCTCGCCGCCGTACCGTACGCGCTGCTTCCCGAGACACTGGCCGGGGCTGCTCCCCAACCCGTCGACCACCCGCTCGCCGAGTGGCAGCCCGCGACCAGCTCCAACTACACGTACTCGGACCGCCCCGAGTCCTACCGCATCGACCGGGTGGTCATCCACGTCACCCAGACCTCGTACACCGGCACGCTGGACATCTTCCGCAACCCTGCGAAGCAGGTGTCCGCGCACTACGTCGTCCGGTCGGCCGACGGTCATGTAGCGCAGTGCGTCCGGGAGGCCGACGTGGCCTGGCACGCCGGGAACTGGGGGTACAACACGCGCAGCGTCGGCATCGAGCACGAGGGGTGGGTGGACAAGCCCGCCTACTTCACCGACGCCCTGTACGAGATGTCCGCGGTGCTGACCGCGGACATCTGCGAGAGATACGGCATCCCCAGGGACCGTACGCACATCATCGGGCACTACGAGGTGCCGGGCACGGACCACACCGACCCGGGGCCGTACTGGGACTGGGCGCGCTACATGCGGATGGTCGAGCTCGTGTGAGCCGCCGGGGGCACATCGTTCGGGTGACGGCGGTCGAAGAGGTTGTCTGCGCCCGTACCCGGAGTGACGATGTCCCCAGCCGCATCACGTTCCGGGGAGGCCGAGTTGACCGATCCATGGGTGGCCCTGGAGCCGGGGGCCGACCCTGCCGAGCAGGTGCGGCTGCTGCTGCGGGCGCACGAGACGTTCACCGAGGCGGGCACGGTTCCGCGGCCGGTGCGCCCGGTGGTGGCCGACTCGTGGCGGCGTTCGGCGCGGGCCGGGGTCGGTCCCGACGGGACGGCGAACGTCGAGCTCAGCGACGGTGCCCTCGGGACATACCGGGCCGAGCATCCGCTGGCGCGGGTCATGCCGCTGTTCCGTGAGCTGATGGGGACGTTCGCCGCGGATGGCGAGCATCTCCTCGCGGTGTGCGACGAGCACGGCAGGCTGCTCTGGGTCGAGGGTCATGCCTCGACCCGGCGGCAGGCGGAATGGATGAACTTCGTGCCGGGTGCGCGATGGGCGGAGACCGCCATGGGGACGAACGCGCCGGGTACCGCGGTGGCGGTGGACCGGCCCGTGCAGGTGTTCGCGGCGGAGCACTTCATCCGCCGTGTGCAGCCGTGGACGTGCGCGGCGGCGCCGGTGCACGACCCGCGGACCGGGCGGGTGCTGGGAGCCGTGGACATCACCGGCGGGGACGGACTTGCGCATCCGCACAGTCTGGGCTTCGTCCAGGCGGTCGCGCGGGCCGCGGAGTCCCAGCTGGCGCTGCTCCTGCCGCAGCAACCCGCCACGGACGCCCCCGAACTGAGCGCGTTGGGCCGGGACGAGGCCCTGCTGGTCAGTGACGGCCGCAGGATCAGGCTCAGCCGTCGGCACAGCGAGATCCTGGTGCTGCTGTCCCGGCACCCGGAGGGCCTGACCGGTGACGAGCTGCTGTGCGCGCTGTACGAGGACGAGTCGGTGACCCCGGTGACGCTGCGGGCCGAACTGGCGCGACTGCGCAGACTGCTCGGACCGGGACTGCTCGCCTCGCGGCCGTACCGGCTGACGGTGCCGGTGGAGTCCGACGCGGCCCTCGTCGAGCGGCGGCTGGAGAGCGGGGCGGTGACGGAGGCGGCGCGCGGGTACACCGGTCCGCTGCTGCCCGCCTCGCAGGCACCGGCGGTGGTGCGGCTCAGGCGCCGGGTCGCCGACGGGCTGCGGACGGCGTTGATCGCCCGCCGGGATCCCGACCTGCTGGCCGACTGGGCACACACGCCGTGGGGCGAGGACGACGTCGAGGTGTGGCGGGCGCTCGCGGCCGTGCGGCCCGCGGCGAGTGTGCGGGCCCGCCTGGCCGCGCTGGAGTCGGAGCTGGCCGCGCCGACGGCAACGTGGTTGCAACGTCCGCGCTCCTAGCCTCACGCGCAGAGCTGCCCAACGGCGGGCAGTGCTGCTGAAGGAGGCTGGCCAGCATGACCCGTTACGCGGCACCCGGCACCGAGGGCGCGATCGTCTCCTACCAGGCGCGCTACGACCACTTCATCGGTGGCGAGTACGTACCGCCGGCGCGCGGGCAGTACTTCGAGAACCCGTCGCCGGTGAACGGGCAGACGTTCACCGAGGTCGCGCGCGGCACCGCGGAGGACGTGGAGCGGGCGCTGGACGCCGCGCACGCCGCCGCCCCGGGCTGGGGCCGGACCTCGGTGACCGAGCGGTCCGGCATCCTGCTGAAGATCGCCGCCCGCATGGAGGCGAACCTGGAGAAGCTAGCCGTCGCGGAGAGCTGGGAGAACGGCAAGCCGGTGCGCGAGACGCTGGCGGCCGACATCCCTCTCGCCATCGACCACTTCCGGTACTTCGCGGGGGCGATCCGCGCGCAGGAGGGTTCGCTCGGCGAGCTCGACGACGACACGGTGGCGTACCACTTCCACGAGCCGCTCGGTGTGGTCGCACAGATCATCCCGTGGAACTTCCCGATCCTGATGGCGGTGTGGAAGCTCGCCCCGGCCCTCGCCGCGGGCAACGCGGTCGTCATCAAGCCCGCCGAGCAGACCCCGGCCTCCATCCACTACTGGATGAGCCTGATCGCCGACCTGCTGCCTGCGGGCGTGGTGAACATCGTCAACGGCTTCGGCGTGGAGGCCGGCAAGCCGCTCGCGTCCAGTCCACGGGTGGCGAAGGTGACCTTCACCGGCGAGACCACCACAGGGCGGCTGATCATGCAGTACGCCTCCGAGAACATCAAACCGGTCACCCTCGAACTCGGCGGCAAGTCACCGAACATCTTCTTCGACGACGTCTGGGCGCGGGACGACGACTTCCGCGACAAGGCCCTCGAAGGGTTCACGATGTTCGCCCTCAACCAGGGCGAGGTCTGCACCTGTCCGTCCCGGGCGCTGATCCAGCGCGGCAACTACGCCGAGTTCCTCCAGGCGGCCGTCGCCCGCACCGAACTCATCAAGCCGGGCCACCCTCTCGACACCGACACGATGATCGGTGCCCAGGCCTCGAACGACCAGCTGGAGAAGATCCTCTCCTACCTGGACGTCGGCCGACAGGAGGGCGCGAGGGTCCTCACCGGCGGTGAACGCATCGAGTACGACGGCGAGTTGAAGGGCGGCTACTACGTCCAGCCGACGATCTTCGAGGGCGACAACCGTATGCGGATCTTCCAGGAGGAGATCTTCGGCCCCGTCGTCTCGGTGACGTCCTTCGACGACTTCGACGACGCCCTGAAGATCGCCAACGACACGCTGTACGGCCTCGGGGCGGGCGTGTGGACCCGGGACATGAACACGGCGTACCGGGCGGGCCGCGCGATCCAGGCCGGCCGCGTCTGGACGAACTGCTACCACGCGTACCCGGCCCATGCCGCGTTCGGCGGGTACAAGCAGTCGGGGATCGGGCGGGAGACGCACAGGATGATGCTGGAGCACTACCAGCAGACGAAGAACTTGCTGGTGTCGTACTCGCCGAAGCAGCTGGGCTTCTTCTAGAGGGGCGAAAAGGGCGCCTGACCTGGGGTTTTTCAGGTCAGGCGCCCCACTGCTATCCCGCTCCTGACCAGCTCTTCCGGACCAGTCACGGAAGAGGACTCGCTCCATGTGCGCACGGCGGATCCGCACGAACTGCGGCGGGATGGGCACAGGTGCACGGCGCTTCAGCGAGTGCACGTCGTGCACCGCACCGTCGTCCGTCCAGCCCTTGCCTGCGGCGACGACGCCACCCGACAGATGGAGCAGCCCCCACCCGGCCTCGGGAGGTAACACTGCTCAAGACGGAGGTGCATGACCTCCGCCGGCCAGGACCTCGCCCACGCTGCTGAGCAACGGCACGGAGCAACCGGGCGACTTGGGCAGGGTTGGGAACGAGCAATCGTCAAGACTTGTGGCCGTGGTGCGGGTACACGGGAATGGAGCCGTTGACTCCGCGGTGGAGCACGTCACGGCGCCCGTGGTTCGGCTGGTTGGACCGTCACCGCTCGCCCGAACTACGTCCGTCGATGACGTCGAGGGCGTGCACCAGTCTCGCGCGGGCCTCCGCCGTAGAAGCGCCGGGGAGGCAGCACATGAGCAGCAGGCGTGCTTTCGCGGCCGACAATCCACCGGCGAAGACCGCGCCCGCGCTCTCCAGCCCCGCGCCGCCCCCGTCTCCGCCGTAGACCGGAAACGTGCCGCCTGCCATGACACGCGACGCGATGACCACGAGCACGCCTCTCTCCGTGAGGTCGCCGACCACGCTCGTCAGGCTTCCCGGGAGGTTTCCGAGACCGAAGCCCTCGAGTATCAGCCCGCGGGCTCCCGTGTGTTCGACGGCGGCCCGTACGAGACCAGGAGTGAACCCGGTGTAGGGGGTCATGGCGACCACCTGGACGTCGGGGTCGAGCGGCCACGCCGGCGTCCAGCGCGCGATACTGCGGTGCATCAGCCGCAGTCGTCCGGCGGGACCGAAGGTGGCGACCGGTCCGAAGGTCGGCGAGGAGAACGCGTCGACGTGATGCGTGTGGACCTTGCGGACCCACCGTGCCGCGTGTAGTTCGTCGGACGCGTGGACGAGGACCCCGAGGCCCCGCAGTTCCGGACTCGCCGCAGCGACGACGGCGTTGGAGAGGTTGCGGGGTCC
Organism: Streptomyces sp. NPDC048420; assembly: GCF_040651535.1. NCBI lineage: Bacteria > Bacillati > Actinomycetota > Actinomycetes > Kitasatosporales > Streptomycetaceae > Streptomyces > Streptomyces sp. NPDC048420. The sequence goes on along the minus strand of NZ_JBEZKG010000001.1, from coordinate 25,615 downwards.
GTCGGCCGAGGTCGAGTCCGCGCTGCGCATCGCCGACGCGAAGACAATGGGCTTGTCCGCGGTGGTGACCAGGTCGACTGCGAACGCCGTCTCCTCAAGGGTGTCGGTGCCGTGTGTGATCACGATCCCGGCCACCTCTGGCTCGGCCAGCACCTCCTGGATGCGGGCGGCCAGACGCCACATCCTTCGCGGGTCCATGTCCCAGCTGTTGATCCGGTCGAGGTCGACCGCCGGCTCGACGGAGATACCCGCCGGCACGTCGCATCCGTCGAGCAGCTCCGCGACCGAGCGCCGGGCGATCAGCTGACCGTCCGCTCCCGATGCGGAGGCTATGGTGCCGCCGGTACCGAGCAGCGCGACACGAGTCGTTCCCATGCGTCAGACTCCGAGATGCTGTTCGAGCCGACCGCTGTCCGCAAGAGTGTCGAGCAGACCCTCGGCGATCACCTGACCGCCCTCCAGCAGAAGACAGCGCCCGGCCATGCTCCGCACCATCGGCACGTTCTGCTCCACGACCACAGTCGTCAGTCCCTCGTTCCGGTTGATGTCCACGATGTTCTGGGCGATCTGCTGGACGAGTACGGGCATGATCCCGTCCGAGGGCTCGTCGAGCAGCAGCAGTTGCGGCTCGGACATCAAAGCCCGGCCGATGGCGAGCATCTGCTGCTCACCGCCGCTCAGCGTGCCGGCCGCCTGGGACCCCCGCTCGCCCAGCCGGGGGAAGTAGTCGAGAACCTCCTTCAGCCGGCCGGGGCGGCCGCGCTTACCGGCTGCCATACGCCCGAGCCGCAGGTTCTCGTCGACCGTCAGATCGGGGAAGACACCGCGCCCTTGCGGTACGACAGCGATGCCGTGGTGCGCACGGGCATGCGCGGGGGCGCGGCTGAGATCGATGTCGTCGAGCCGGATGGTGCCTTCGCGGAGGCGCAGCAGACCGGCCACGGCGCGGATCAGGCTGGTCTTGCCCATCCCGTTGCGCCCCAGGATTCCCACGATCTCGCCGCGCTGGACGGACAGCGAAAGCCCGTGCAGGACCGTCCCGTTCCCGTATCCGGCCACGACGTCACGTACTTCGAGCATCAGGCCACCTCCTCGCCAAGATAGACAGCACGGACCTGAGTGTCCTGCTCGATCTGTGACATCGAGCCCTCCGCAATGACGCGGCCGAGGTGCAGCACGGTGATCTCGGCGTCCAGCGCGCGGACGAACCCCATGTCGTGCTCCACCACGATCGCTGCGACGCCCTGGGTGTCGACGAGTTCACGTACCAGGCCGGCCGTCGTCATCGTCTCCCCGGGGGTCATGCCGGCGGTGGGCTCGTCGAGCAGCATGATCTGGGCCCGTCGGCCGACGACCAGCCCGATTTCGAGCCATTGCGTGCGCCCGTGGGGCAGATGGGCCGCCGGCTTGTCGAGCGCGTCGCCGAGGCGGACGCTCTCGGCGACCTCCCGCACGCGGGCGGCGAGGGCTCGTCGCCGCAATCCGCTGCCCAGGACCGCGATCTCCAGGTTCTCGCGGACGGTCAACTCGGGGTAGAAGGACGGCCGCTGGAACTTGCGCACCATGCCGGCCGAGGCCACGCGGTGAGCCGGCCAGGTGGTGATGTCCTTGCCGCGCAGGTGAATGGTCCCCCGGTCGGGCCTGACATGGCCCGACAGCATGCTGACCAGGGTGGACTTCCCTGCTCCGTTGGGGCCGATGACGCACCGGATCGCCGAGTCCGGAAGAGCGAGGCTCACATCGGTGTTCGCCTGCACTCCTCCGAACCGCTTCGAGATTCCGTGGACTTCGAGCATGGCGGTCACTGGGCCCTCCTCATGGGCAGACGGATCGCCAGGACTGTCCCGACCAGGCCACGCCGGAAGAAGGCGATGACGACGAAGAAGAGCAGTCCCAGCAGGAGCTGCCAGTAGGTGGGGATCCATGCGTTGAGCTGGTTCGACAGAGCCGAGATACCGATCGCCCCGACGATCGCCCCGAGCAGGTGCTGCCGGCCGCCGATCGCCACCCAGACCACGACGTTGGTCGAGAAGAGCACGCCGCCGAGGTCCGGTGACACGAACCCGGCGTCGGTCGCGTAGAACGCTCCGGCCAGGGCCGCCACTCCGCCGGCGATGGCGAAGGCGAGCGTCTTGCGCAACGCCGTGTTGTATCCCAGCGACTCGGTGCGCTCCTCGTTCTCGCGGATGCTCACGAGGACCTTGCCGAAGGCCGACCGCTGGAGCGTGCGAAGTCCGAGGTACGTCAGGAGAGTCAGCAGGAAGATGACGTAGTAGGCGCCGAGGTCGCTCTCCAGGGAGATGGCCAGTCCCGGCAGGTCGAGAGCGACCCTGGGGACGAACATTCCGTTGAAACCGCCGGTCAGTCCGGACGCGGAGTTCGCAACGACCTGGGCGACAGTGGAGATGGCCAGGGTGACGAGCACGAAGTAGGAGTCTCGTACTCGGGCACTGAAGAGGAAGTAGCCCACAGCCCCTGCGGCGGCCACGGCGATGGCGACCCCCATGGCGATTCCGGCCCAGGGCCCGAGGGAACCTGCGATGTCACGCACCGCGATGCCCATGGAGTAGGAGCCCACGATGAAGAAGGCCGCCTGGCCGAAGCTGACCATTCCCCCCAGGCCCCACAGCAGGCACAGGCTCATCGCGAGGACACCGAAGAGCATGTACTGCGGAAGCACGAACACGGGGTAGCCCGTGAACACGTAAGGCACGTAGAACAAGGCGACGAAGACCGCCGACGCGGCGATGTTCTCACCCGAGGCCCACCTGCGTACCGCGGCGGTTGCCGGACGGCGGCGGACGGACTCGGTACGCGTCCCACCGGACTGATCGACGATCATGCGGCCTTCTTTCCCAGGATGCCCGCCGGGCGGAATCGCAGAGCGATCACAGCAAGCGCGAAGACGACCGTTTGCGCGAACACCTGCTGGGCCACCAGGGACACGAGGGTCGTCACCCCGCCCATCAGCGCGCTGCCGATGAGCGTGCCGCCCACCAGCGCTCCGAGACCGCCCACGGTCACGACGAAGAAGCTCCGTACCAGCCAGAGGGTTCCCATGTCCGGCTCGACGCTGAACATCGGCGAGATGAGTCCCCCCGCGAGTCCGGCGAGCATCGCCCCCAGGGCGAAGATCGCGCGGTACATCGCCGATGCCCTGACCCCCAGCATCATGGCCATCTCCCGGTTCTGGATCATGGCCCGCACCCGGATGCCCACGCTGGTGCGGTACATGACCCAGCCGGCCGACGCGAAGAGCAGCAGCGACACCAGGGACACGACAGCCACGTAGCGTCCGATCACGGCGCCCCCGATGGTGAAGGTCCCCCGGATCGGATTCGCCACGCTGTGCAGGTCCGTCCCCCAGAAGACCTTGATCAGCTGCGTCGCCACGAGGTAGAAGGCCCAGGTGATCAGCAGGGTCTCGAACTGTTTGTCGTAGAAATGGCGGATCAGGACGACCTCGAAGAGCAGGCCGATCACCCCGACCAGCAGGGCCGACACGATGACGGACACGAAGAAGGGCAGACCGTGCTGGGCCAGCGTCCAGGTGAGGTAGGCGCCCAGGGCGAGCATGGCTCCGTGGCCCATGTTGATCACTCGGACCAGCCCGAAGACCACGGCCAGACCCATGGCGACCAATGCGAGGACAAGGCTCGTACTGATGGCGTCCAGCGCCACCGAGATGACTTGCGTCATGGCTACTTGGCCTTGAGGGGCAGATCGGTGCAGGCCGCGGCGCTGGGCGTCACCGACGCGACCTTGTGGACGACTTCGAACATGTCGTCGGTACCGGTCCAGTTCGGACGCACCTTGACGAGGTAGGACGGCAGCACCGCCTGGTGGTCCTCGGCCCGCATGGTGATCGATCCCTGCGGAGCCTTGTCGAAGGTCATGCCTCCGAGCTTTTCGCGGATGCCGTCCGTACTGACGTCTCCGGCCAGTTCAATGGCCTTCGCCGCCATATGAGCGGCGTTGTACATGGCCACGCCCACTGTGTCCATCAGCACGTTGCCGGATTTGGCTCGCACCTTCTTGCGGAACGCCGCGTTGTTCGGGGTGTCGATGGACCAGAAGTAGTCGAAGCTGACGTAGTCACCGGCCGTCGCTTCCGGGCCGATTCCGGATGTCGCGGCTTCCTCGTCGTCCACCGTCCAGACGATGAAGTCCTTCTTCATACCGGCTGCGGCCAGCTGGCGACGGAAGTTGACGGTGTCCGAACCGGTGAGGGAGAGGAATATGACATCCGCGCCGGATTTCTTGATCTGCGAGAGGACCGAACCGTACTGGGGGGTGTTGAACGGAATGTAGACCTCGCCGACGACCTTGCCGCCCAGCTCCGCGAGCTTCTGCTTCGTCAGCCGGTTCGTCTCCCTGGGCCAGACATAGTCCGAACCCACCATGAAGAACTTTCCGCCGTGCTTCTTGACGACGTAGTCCATGTGCGGCCAGACCTGCTCCGACGGCTCGGGACCGAACATGAAGATGTTCGGGTTGCACACACCCGGGTAGTACTTCTGGCTCTGCCCCTCGTAGAAGGTGGGATACAGGAGCAGTTTGTCCGCGGCGGTCACCACAGGCCCGGCGGCGTTGCGCTCGGCGCTGCTGAACGTGCCCGCGAGGAACGCGACGTTCTCCTCGCGAATGAGCCTGTTGGCCTGCTCGGTGACCACCTGCGGCTGGGTCTGCGAGTCGGCCTGCACGATCTCCCACTTGCGCCCGAGTGTGCCTCCGGCCGCGTTGATCTCGTCGACGGCCAGCTTGAACCCGGCGATGTGAGCCTTGCCGTACACCGTCCACGCACCGCTCAGCGGCGAGATGACACCGACTTTGATCGGGCCGGATTCTCCGCCCGAGGCATTCTTCGAGGAGGACTGCGGCGCGCACGCACCGAGCAGCGGAACCGCGGCGCTCGCGCCCAGGGCCGCGAGGGCGGAGGATCTGAGGAAGGACCGCCGGTCGAAGCCACGCGACGACGATATTGTCATGGTGTTTCCCTTGTTGTCTGGTCCAGCCGGGTTGGGGACGATACGACGCGGACGTTCACGCCGGTTTGTTACGGTGCGGTCGGCGAATCGCCGGTGTAGGCCTCGGGCCGCCGGTCCCGAACGGGGTCGTTGAAGTCGTTCCAGCGGCGCGCCGCCCGCGCCTGCTTGAGGTCGAGGTCGGCGTAGACGATCTCCTCGGCGTCAGGGGAGGCCGGGCCCGAAATCGGCCAGCCGGTGTAGCTGACGATGACGCTCTGGCCGATGAACGGCTGACCCCGTTCGGTGCCGACCCGATCGGCCGCCGCGATGTAGACGGAGTTGGAGTGGGCGTTTGCCATGCACAGGACGGTCGCCATGGCCGGCTGGTCTTCGGCCTGCCCCGGAATCGGCACCCAGTTGGTCGGGACGCAGATGATGTCCGCGTTCCGCAGGGCGCATTCGCGGTAGGACTCGGGAAACCAGCCGTCGTAGCAGATGAAGGTTCCGATACGGCCGATCGGTGTCTGGAACACCGGGAATCCGAGATCACCGGGGTCGAAGAAGAGGTTCTCCCGGTTCCACAGGTGCACCTTGCGGAACGTGCCGACATACCCGTCGGGACCGAACACGACGCTCGCGTTGAACAGCCGCGAGCCGGATCGCTCGGCAATCCCGGCGACCAGGTGGATACCGTGCCGACGGCACAGCTCTTCCCACACCCGGCACGCCTCTCCTCCGGGAATTTCCTCGGCGGCGGCCCAGGCCTCCTCTCGGCTGTCGAAGGCGTATCCGGAATTGCACAGCTCGGGCAGAACGACGAGGGACGCGCCCCCGGCGACCGCGGCGGAGACGAACTCCGCCGACCGGCGGACGTTCAGCTCGGGCTCACCGACCTGGGGGCGCATCTGGACGCAGGCGACACGGACAACACCTGGGTCATCGACCACGGGAGACACCCTCTCGACAGGAGCGGCGCGGAAACGTTTCCGCGAAACTACAGAAACGATTGCACGCCGTCAACGTTTGAGAGACTCTTCTCTTCATGGACGGCTCGACCGGAGGGAGCGGCACAGTGGAGGAAGGATCAGCGAGGCGCGCGACGTTGCGCGAGATCGCGGCGGCCGCGGGGGTCGCCGTGTCCACCGCCTCGCGTGTCCTGGCCCGCTCCCGGCAGGGTCTGCCGCCGTCCTCCGCGGCAGCCGAACGCGTCCTGGAGATCGCCCGCCGAGCCAATTACGAGCCTGACGCCCAGGCTGCCAGCCTGCGGTCGAAGCAGACGCACATGCTGGGCGTGCTCGTCCCTCACCTCACCGACGTCGTGCTCAGCACCATCTACGAGGGCATCGACCAGGCCGCGACGGAACTCGGCTACCAAACGGTGGTGGCGAACACGCTCGACTCTCCCGCCGAACAACGTCGCCGCGCCGAGTTGCTGTTGAGCCGCCGCGTGGACGGCCTCATCCTCGGGGACGCCCACGCCGACAGTCCGTTCCTGGCGGAGCTGGCCGCCCGCGGCACGCCCTTCGTGCTCGTGAGCCGAACCCACGACGGGTTCGACTCCGTCACAGCCGACGACTATGCGGGCGGACGCCTCGTGGGCACACACCTGGCCGATCTCGGTCATCGACGCATCGGCATCATCGCCGGCCAGCCCTACGCCAGCACCGGGAGCGAGCGGACAAGAGGATGTCTGGACGCCCTTGCCGAACGCGGCATCGACACCCCGCGCGATCTCGTGATCCACTCCGCGTTCGACGCGGACGGCGGCCGAACCGCCACGCTGAGGCTCATGCGCAAGAAACGGCCGCCGACGGCCATCTTCGCGGTCAATGACATGACCGCGATCGGCGTCATGGGCACTCTGCGCGACCTTGAATGCAAGATCGGGACGGACGTGGCCGTCATAGGGTTCAACGACATCTCCATTGCCCGGGATCTTCCCGTGCCCCTGAGTACGGTTCGCAGCGCCCTCCACCAGATGGGCGCCGAGGCCGCCCGCCTGCTCGTCGCCCGCCTCCGCGGTGAGACGAGCGACGCGCCGTCCCAGCTCCGCCTGCCGACAGAGCTTGTTGTCCGGGAGTCCTCGGATCCGACTGTGCGTACACGGGGCAAATCCGGACGAGTCCCGAAGAAGGCGTCTCCTGGGCACAACGGGGTACCGATGCAGGCGCCCTCTCGTCGGCCGAATCGCAGAGCGGCACAGTGAGCGCGTCATACGTCGACAGACCGCCGCGCGAGCAGAAGCGCCTGGCGCTCGCCAGCCATGTCCGCGCAGGCCACAAGCACGCCGTCGATGCCGCTCTCGGTGACTACCTGCACGTTCACCCTGTGCCGGCGGTGCTTGTGGGAACAGTCGGTCCGTCCGTCGCCCACCTGGTGAGAGTGCCGTCCAGCAGAACGCAGTCCACATCGGCCTCGCGCAGGACCTTCAACGGACCCGGCGCACGTTCGGCGAGCAGATGGATGACCGAGCTGCTGTTTTGCAGCGTCGGTCACCCTCACGGTGATGATCAGCATGGTGACCCACTCCACGAGCGTAGGCGGCAGGAACTCGAAGAAGCTCAGCGAACCAGCGTGGTCAGTGAACCGGCCCGGTCAGTGGATCGGGAGCAATGCCCGGGACTTGTGGATCGGCGTTGGGTTGGACGCGGAAGGCGTACCTTCCCGAATGATCCTTGGATGGTCACCGAGTAGGCGCGCGTTGCAGCGCAGGTCGGGAAGGCACGCCCGTACTCGGCGTAGTGAACGCCGACGGTCCACCAGTCCGGCTCCCTGATCGACGAGATCGTGCGCGACGGCGCCCGTCGGATGCCGGCCGCCGCTCTGGAGGCCGAAGTCAACCAGTACATAGCCGAGCTGGGTCATGTCCCGGACACCGGTCGAGCGGGGCATCGCACTCGCCTGAAGTCATGGCGGATCTTCCGCAGGGCTCGGTGCAGCCCGAATCGAATGACGTCAACCGCCGCCGCCATCCTCACCCGAGCGGCAACGCTGAAAGACCTTTTAGATCACCGGGAGAGGGCGTCTGTCGCGGTTCGGCAGCCCGGCTTCCGCGGCAGCGCCGGAACGGGATGAAATGCCTAAAATATTGCAAGGTGGGATAATTTACTTAACTTGGGACCGCCGTCACCGGTGTCCCCCCCCCCACTGACCGTGAAAAGGCGGATCCGATCATGTCGAAGAAACCACGTTCGTCCGAGCCACCGCACGGAAGGGGTCCCAGCCGTCACCAGGACACCGAACACCACGGCTGGTCACCCGACGTGGACGAGACCCGCCAGCAGGACAACCCGAGCGCCGAACGCTCCTTCCGTGCCGAGCAGGCCGGCAAGCGCGGTCCGGGCCGGACGAAGTCCGCCGAGGAGACGAAGTCCGTCCCCGGGGACACGGTCGAGAGCCCGAACACAAGCGGCGAGGAGTACGGCGACGCGGACGAGAAGGGCAGGCGCGACACCGGACGCAAGGGCCGCTCCCAGCGCCCCAGCGGCACGAAGGACGCTGCCGCCAAGACCGGCGTGGACCCACAGGACCCGCCGCCCGGGCGCTGACCGGATCAACCCTCCGATCGGGCCCGGACGACAGGTTCCCCGGCGAGACTCACCCCTGTCAGCAGATCCGGGGCAGTTGCTCCCCGATCGGCAGATCGACCACCCGCGTCCCTCCCAGGCCGGTCCGTGCCACGACCATGCCGGGATGCCCCTCCACGGCCTCACCGATGATCACGGAGTCCGCGCCCAGAGGATGCGCGCGCATCGCCCCGAGGACGGCGTCGGCGTGCTCGCGCGGGACGAACGCCACGAGCTTGCCCTCGTTGGCGATGTACGTGGGGTCCAGTCCGAGAATGGCGCAGGCGTTGGCCACGGCCGGCGGGACCGGGACGTCGCGTTCCTGGATGACCACCCCGGTCCCGGAGGCCTGCGCGATCTCGTTGAGCGAGGCCGCCAGGCCGCCCCGGGTGGGGTCGCGCAGGACATGCAGGTCCGGGGTGACGGCGAGCATGGCGTCGACCAGGCCGCCGAGCGCCGCGCAGTCGCTCTTGATCTCCACTCCGAATTCCAGTCCCTCGCGTAGGCTCATGACCGCCACCCCGTGGACACCGATGGCGCCGCTGACGATCACGACGTCGCCGGGGACGACCCGCTGAGGGCGCAGATCGACGCCCGCCGGGACGAGACCGATGCCCGCGGTGTTGATGTAGATCCCGTCGCCGTGGCCGGCCTCCACCACCTTGGTGTCCCCGGTGGCCACCTCTACGCCGGCGGCGCGCGCGGCCGCCCCCAGAGCCTCGGACACCCGAGTGACCACATCCAGCTCGACGCCCTCCTCCAGGATGAATCCGCAGGAGAGGTAGGCGGCGCGGGCGCCGCTCATGGCGAGGTCGTTGACGGTGCCGTTGACCGCCAGGTCACCGATGCTGCCGCCGGGGAAGAACAGCGGCCGCACCACGTAGGAGTCGGTCGAGAACGCCAGCCGCGCACCGCCCAGGGACAGGACGGCGGCGTCACCCATCTGGGCGAGCACCTCGCCCCCGAAAGCGGGAGCGAAGATCTGCTGGACCAGTTCGGCGGAGAGCACTCCGCCGCCGCCGTGGCCCATGACGACACGCGGCCGGTCCCGCAGGGGCGCCGGACACGTCCACGCCTCGACGTCCAGGGCGGGGACGGGGAGATCGGTGGTGTCAGACAACGGGGGTCGCCTCCTGGGCCTTGGTGGCGGGCATGTCCAGCCGCCGGTAGAGGTAGTACGCGGCGCAGGCTCCCTCGCTGGAGACCATGGTGGCCCCCAGCGGCGTACGAGGTGTGCACAGAGTGCCGAAGGCCTCGCACTCGTGCGGCTTGAGCAGCCCCTGCAGGACCTCTCCGCTGCGGCACTCGGCCGGCTCCTGCGTGCGGATGCCCTCGACGGAGAAGCGGTGCTCGGCGTCGTAGTCGCGGTACTTCGGCGCCAGCCGCCAGCCGCTCTGCGGGATCACCCCGATGCCGCGCCAGGCGCGGTCGGTGACCTCGAAGACGTCCTCCAGCATGGCCCGGGCGGCCGGGTTGCCCTCCGCGCGAACGGCACGGGCGTAGGCGTTGTCGACGGTGTGCTCACCGCGCTCCAGCTGCCGGACGGTACGGCGTACGCCTTCGAGGATGTCCAGTGGCTCGAAGCCCGTCACGACGATCGGCACCCGGAAGCGCTCCGCCAGTTCCGGGTACTCCCCCATGCCCATCACGCTGCAGACATGGCCGGCCGCGAGGAAGCCCTGCACCCGGCAGCTCGGCGACGACATGATGGCCTCGATGGCGGGCGGTACACGGACATGGGACACCAGCGTGCTGAAGTTCGGGATGCCCAGCTTCCGGGCCTGATGGACCGTCATGGCGTTGGGGGGTGCGGTCGTCTCGAAGCCGATGCCGAAGAACACCACCTCGCGGTCCGGGTTCTCCTGGGCGATCCGCAACGCGTCGAGCGGTGAGTAGACGACGCGCACGTCACCGCCCTCTCCGCGGACCTGGAACAGGTCCCGTCCGGTGCCCGGCACTCGCAGCATGTCGCCGAAGGAACAGAAGATCACCTCCGGTCGGGAGGCGATCTCCAGAGCCTTGTCGATGACCTCCAGCGGAGTCACGCACACCGGACAGCCGGGCCCGTGGATCAACTCGACCTTGTCCGGCAGGAGTTGGTCGATGCCGTGCCGGATGATGCTGTGCGTCTGCCCTCCGCACACCTCCATCAGCGCCCACGGCCTGGTCACCGTGGCGTGGATGTCGTCGAGGAGCCGGCGTGCCAGCTCCGGGTCCTGGAACTCGTCGATGTACTTCACTTGTTGTGCACCTCTTCCACCGGTTCCGAGCCCGCCGCCTCCGCCGCCGCCGTTTCCCAGGGGTCTCCGAACTCCTCCTGCAAGAGGCCGAGTTCGGCGAAGAGTTCGAGCGTCTGTCGCGCCGACTCCTCGTCCAGCCGCTGCAGGGCGAACCCGACGTGGACGATGGCGTACTCGCCGACCTGGAGGTCGGGCAGATACTCCAGGCACACCTCCTTGACCACGCCGCCGAAGTCGACGGTGGCCATCCGGGTGCCGTCCCGATCCTCGATGTCCAGCACTCTGCCGGGTACCGCCAGGCACATGAGCCTCTCCTCGCTGTGGTCGCGCGTTTGCTCAGTCGGTGGGAGTGGGAGTGGCCCGGGCCGCCACCATCAGCTGGCCCAGCGCCAGGCCACCGTCGTTGGGCGGCACCAGGTGGTGCCGCAGGACCGTGAAGCCGTCCTCGCGCAGGGTGGCGGCACAGGCCGAGGAGAGCAGCGTGTTGGCGAACACGCCTCCCGTCAGGGCGACCGTGTCCAGCCCGTGCCGCTCTCGCGCCCGCGCGCACATCCGGTGCACCAGGCCGGTCACGCCCCGGTGGAAGCGCGCGGCGACCTGGGCCGGCTCGACGCCCGCGCGCAGGTCGCCGACGATCGCCGCGAGTACGGGTGCCGGATCGGCCCGTACGGCGCCGTCGCGGTTCTCCTCCGACGCGTGCAGGGCGAAGGCGTACGCGGTGGTGTCGTCGGTGGGTGCGTGCAGAGCCGCCCCTTCCAGTTCGACGGCGGCCTGTGCCTCGTACCCGGCCAGGTGGCACACCCCGGCGAGAGAGGACACCGCGTCGAAGAGCCGGCCCATGCTCGACGTAGGGACACAGTTCAGGTCGCGCTCCAACTGCCGTGCCAGTACGTGGAGTTCGTCGGGCGGGCAGGCGGTCGTACAGGCGAGGTCGTCGGACCAGTCGATCCCTGCCGCCCTCAGATGGGCCAGCGCCATGCGGTACGGCCGGCGCACCGCGGCGTCACCACCGGGCAGGGGAACATACGCGAGATGTCCGAACCGTGTGAAGCGGTCGTAGTCCGCGAGCAGGAACTCCCCGCCCCACACGGCGCCGTCGTCGCCGTGGCCGGTGCCGTCGAAGGCGACGCCGATCACCGGCCGGGTGCCGTCCAGTCCGTGCTCGGCCATGGTGGCGGCGATGTGCGCGTGATGGTGCTGGACGCGCAGGACGGTCCGGTGCGCCGCGTTCCGGTCGGCCCATCCGGTGGAGCGGTAGCCGGGATGCCGGTCGCAGACCAGGGCCTCGGGCCGCACTCCCGTGATGGACTCCAGCTGCGCCACCGCGCGCTCGAAGACCCGCTGTGTTCCGACGTCGTCCATGTCGCCGATGTGCGCCGACGGCCAGGCCTGCCGGCCCGCCCCGAGACAGAAGGCGTTCTTCAGGTCTCCGCCGACGGCGAGGGCCGGCCGCACGGGCAGCGGGAGGGAGACCGGCAACGGGGCGTAGCCACGCGAGCGGCGGATCACCAGTGGCTCTCCGTCACAGACGCGGACCACGGAGTCGTCGCACGGGACGTGGATCGGCCGGTCGTGCGTGAGCCAGGCGTCGGCCAGGTGCGCGAGTCGTTCCAGCGCCTCGTCGTCGTCGGTGACGATCGGCTCACCGGACAGGTTGCCGCTGGTCATGACCAGCAGCCCGGGGCCGTCCGGGTCGCCGGGCAGGCCGAGCAGCAGATGGTGCACGGGCGTGTAGGGCAGCATCACGCCGAGGTCGGGGCTGCCGGGTGCCACGGCCTCGGCGGGCCGTGGATCCCCAACGGGGTGCGGACGCCGCCTCAGCAGGACGACCGGCCTGGCCCCGCCTTCGAGCAGGCTCCGCTCCTCCGGGCTCAGCCGGACCAGGTGACGGACGTCGTCCGCGGTCCTGGCCATGACGGCGAACGGCTTGTCCCCGCGTGCCTTCCGCCGGCGCAGGAGGGCGACCGCCTCCTGGTTCGAGGCATCGCAGGCCAGGTGGTAGCCGCCCAGGCCCTTCACGGCGAGGATCGCGCCCCGCTTCAGCAGCTCGCGGGCCTCGGTGACCGGGTCCGCCCCCTCGAGATTCCCGAGCCGTGCCTCCTGGGCGAGGACCAGCCGCAGACGGGGCCCGCAGGCCGGGCAGGCGACCGGCTGCGCGTGGAAGCGGCGGTCGGCCGGATCCGCGTACTCCCGGGCGCAGTCGGGGCACATCGCGAAGCCGGCCATGGTGGTGTTCGCCCGGTCGTACGGCACGCCGGTGACGATCGTGAAGCGCGGGCCGCAGTGAGTGCAGTTGACGAAGGGGTGCCGGTGGCGCCGGTCCGCCGGGGCGGCCAGCTCGGCGAGGCAGTCGGCACAGGTGGCGGAGTCGGGGGAGACCAGGGTGCGGGCCGGCCCGCCGGTGCGCGAGGTGAGGATGGTGAACGCGGTGCCGCCGACGGGAGGCATCTCCCGGTGGTGGACGGACTCCACGCGGGCCAGCGGCGGTGCCTGGGCGGCGATCAGCTCGCAGAACCGGGCCACGGCCGAGGCACTGCCCTCGACCTCCGCTACGACGCCCTCCGGAGTGTTGCTCACATGCCCGGCCAGGGCGAGTTCGGTGGCGAGGCCGTAGAGGTAGGGCCTGAAACCCACGCCCTGTACCACTCCCCGGACGGTGACCCGGCAGCGGCGTGGGGTGTTCTCGGCGACGGCGCTCGCAGCCTGCGGACCGCTCACGAGTGGGTGTGGGCCATGGGGCCGGTGGCCTCCGGGTGCGTGTGCGGGTGAGTGTGGTGATGGTGCTGCCGGGCCATGACCGGTGAGTGGACGGGTGTGCCGTCCATGGCGGCCAGCGCCCGGTCGAGCAGCGCGCCGACTCCCTGCCCCCGGCGTGCCGACGTCAGGATCACCTCGACACCGGGATTGACCTGCTCCACGTTCGCGCGGAACGCCGCCTCGTCGAACTCGACGGCCTCCGCGATGTCGGTCTTGGTGACCACCACGAGGTGGGCGAGGCCGAAGGCGGTGGGGTACTTGAGCGGCTTGTCCTCGCCCTCCGTCACGGAAGCGAGGGTGACCCTCAGTGTCTCCCCCAGGTCGTAGGAAGCCGGGCAGACCAGGTTGCCGACGTTCTCCACGAACAGCAGCCGGGTGTCGTCGGGCAGCCACCCGTCCAGGTGCCCGGCGAGCATTCCCGCCTCCAGGTGGCACAGTCCGTCGGTGAGTACCTGCTTGACCGGGACGCCCGAACGCGCCAGGCGGACCGCGTCGTTCTCGGTGGCGAGATCGGCGCTCAGGGCCGCTACGGGCAGGGACCGTTCCCGTGCCCGCAGCAGTTCCTGCTCCAGCAGCGCGGTCTTGCCGCTGCCCGGACTGGACAGCAGGTTGACGACCGCGGTGCCTCGCGCCGCGAGGGCGGCGCGCAGTTCGTGGGCGCTTGCGTCGTTCTTCGCCAGTACGGCCTGCCGCAGGTCGACGACACGGCACATGGTTCAGCGCTCCTCGGAGATCGGTTCGCGGGTGGGCGTGTGCGCGGGGCCGAGGCCGTCCTCCCAGTGCACGTCGACGATCTGCAGTTCCCGGCCCGCGAGCAGGTCGGTCCGCGTACCGCCGCACGCGGGGCAGGTCAGCCGGGGCGGCATGCCGACGGCCCATTCGTGTGCGCAGGGGGTGCAGCGGGCCCGCCCCGGCACCGCTTCGGTGATCAGTTCGGCGCCTTCCAGCAGGGTTCCGGCGCAGGCCAGCTCGAAGGAGAAGGCGAGCGCATCGGGTACGACGCCGGCCAGTTCGCCCACCTGGAGCCGTACCGATCGCACCGCCGTGACGTCACCTGCCCGCGCGGCGGCCTCTTCCACCTGGTCGACGACGGCCATCGCGACGGACATCTCGTGCATGGTTTCCGTCCTTCCGTCCGCGGCTGCCTCCGGTCGGCCTTCATTAGAGGCGCGCGCGGCCGGGTCGCGGGGCCCGGCACGCCGTGGCCGGCCGGCGGGTAAGCCGTTCGACCCAACCGCGCGGCACACCGGTGCCGGCCACGATTCACATGCGTCTGATGCGCAGGTAGCGCCTCAGGTCGGGAAGTACCTCGACGACGACAGCGACCATGGCGGCCACGGCCGCTCCACCGATGACGATCTTCTTCATCCCGTCTCTCCTCATGTCGGAGCCTCAGAGGTTGAGGCCTGCGCCACGGACGGCTCGCCGTCCCGCAGCAGTTCTTCGATCAGCCGGACGGCCTCCGGTACGGCGTCGGACACCGGCGGACTGAGACCGATGCCCTCCTCTACCGAAGCCGGTTCGCATCCCACGACCAGGACGCGGCGTGGTGGCTCGCCGCCGGTCCCGGCGCACAGGGTGCCCAGCAGTGCCAGGACGGTATCGGGGGTCATCCGGTGGCCGTCCAGCGCGGGGGCGGCGGGTGAAGGGCTCCCTCCGCCGACGTCGTGCTCGATCACGTACAGCGTGCCGGGGGCTTCGCCGCGTGCCGTGGCGTCCACGAGGACGAGGGTGTCGTAGCCGTCCAGCAGCTGGTAAGCGAGGTGCACCCCGCGCACCCCGATGTCCACGACCTCGATGTGTCCGGGCAGGTCGCGCTCGGCGAGCCGACGGGTGGTCTCCACGCCGAAGCCGTCGTCCCCGAGGAAGACGTTGCCGATGCCGGCGACGAGGGTCCTGGGGCCTGACTGCGGGGAGGGGTTCATACGTCGTCCTCCAGCGGTGTGACCTCGTCGGGCTGGAAGTACAGGAACCGTCCCTGCTCACGGCGGACGTCGGCGCCCGGGTCGCCCTCCACGGTGACCGCCAGGTGCACCCCGCCGTCCACGTCGTGCAGCACCGCCTCGACCTTCGCGGTGCGGCCCCGCAGGAAGATGTCCTGCGCGTCGGTGCGGCGCAGGCCCGGGTGCAGCTCGACGCGGCTGCCCTGGCCCACCGACCGGCCGTCCACGACCACCCGGTCCTGCGCCGGGTCGAAGCCCGCGTCGCTCGCGGGGTCCCACCAGGGGGTGTCCGGCCGCATCACCCCGTATTCGTCGGGGAAGCCGCAGGCCGGGGCTACGGGGCCGGGACCGGTCACCTCGCGCAGGCTCCGCACCGCCCCGTGCAGGCGCTCCAGAACTTCGGGCGGCATCGAGTCCGCCAGTTCGATCACGGCGGCCGCCCGCTCGTCGGTGCCCCGGGCCTCGCGTTTCTCCTCGTCGGTGAGGGCCGCGGTGCGCAGCGCGAGGATCTCGTCGATCTCGGTGGCGTCGTAGAGCGCGCCGGGACTCTCCGGCGCGATGGCCGGATGGTCGTCCAGGATGATCGGCGAGGACAGTACGAGGTCGGCGCGGCCGGGTTCGCCGGCGAGTACGGGCCAGGTGTGCAGGTTGCGGCAGGCGGCGACCGCGCCCTTCGCCCACTCGGGGGGATCGGTCATCGACAGGAATGATCCGGCACTGAGGGCCATGAGGAGGTGGGTGGCCACCAGGGAGTGCGGCAGCGCCGCCTCCCGGTCCGCGCCGCGGCCCTCGGGCGGTGTCCAGTCGCTGGTGTTCTCGATGACGGCGGTCAGCCGCACGGTCCGGTAGGGGCCGTCGAGTTCGCGGGCGGAGAGCCGTACCGTCCCGCTGATCTCCTCGCTGCGCCGGACCAGTCGGCCGACGGTTCGGCCGGCCGCGTCCAGGACCGGTGCGGTGTCCTCGCGGGCGGGGAGCCGGAAGGGATGTGTGACGCCGTCGCCGAGGAGCTCGTCCACCCGCGCGACCACCGCGACGCGCTCCTCGCTTCCCTCGTCCCAGGGCACCAACACCCGGTCGTCGAGGTGGAGTTCGGGCACCGTGTCGAAGCCGCCGTCCGGACGGGCCCGCTGCACCGTGCGCCTTCGGGCGTGCAGGAAGCGCACCTCGACCGCGAGGGTCGCCCCCGCCTTCGGTTCCATCAGGCATTCGGTGTGCTGGAAGTCGTGCTCCTCGCACTCGGTGCCCCAGCCGGGTGGCACGAGCACCCCGAACTGCCAGCGCAGCCGGTTCTTGGCCGCCGAGGCGCGGTACGGGTAGAGCACATAGCCTTCGAAGAGGACGGCGTCGGCCACCTGCCGGGCGAGAGCGAGGCGCTCCTCGGTCTCGGGGGCGAACGCGGTCACGGTCACGGATCGGTCCTTCCGGTGGTGGCGGTGAGGGCGCGCAGCGGGTCGTGCGCGGGCGGGTCGGCCCCCTCCTCCAGCAGCGCCGCGACGGTCGCCTCCCAGGAGGGCAGGGCGTGACGGGAGCGGTAGGCGAGGAGGGCGTCCATGGTGTCGCGGGGCAGCCGGATCCAGCCGCAGCCGGGGAAGTGCTGCTCGACCATCTCCCGCCAGGCGGTGACGGGCATCCGGAAGGCCGCCTCGCGGTCCCACGGGACGGGCTCCACCTGAAAGCCGCCGGTTCCGGTGAACGCCGTACCGGAGAAGAGCATCAGCAGGGGCACCTCGCCCTCGGTGAGCGCGGTGAGGTAGCGGGTCGCGGCGATCTCCATGTCGTAGGTGCAGGGCACGACGAGGTCGGTCTCGATCTCGCCGGTGAAGCTCGGGACCATGACCGAGACCTGGGCGAACTGCACCGGCTGGAGCGTGCTGCCCCAGCGTGAGCGCTCGCCGAAGAGGTCCGCGAGGCCGTCGGCCTCGGCGGGCGCGTAGCCGCGGCGGGCGGGTTCGATGCGGATCTGGCAGCGCAACGCGAGGGCGTGCACGCGCGTGTTGTCGGCGGCGGTGACGCGCAGCCGGAAGACGAGGGTTGGTCCGGCGGCGTACTGGTCGGCGCGGACGCCGGTGCAGGCGAAGGAGAACGCGGTCATGGGTGACCCACCTCGCCCAGGGGCCGGACGCGTCGCGCGACGTCCGCGAAGAACGCGTCCAGCGCGGCGCGGGCCTCGGCTCCGCCGTCGAAGCCCTGCCACAACAGACGCATACGGCCGACGAGTTCGTAGCAGATGTCGATGGGTACGAGGTGGCACTCGAAGCGGCCGTCGGTGCGGCGCAGCAGCAGCGCCTCCACGTCGGGTTCGAGCAGGTCGGCGAGGCGGCTGCCACCGAGGACGTCCGTCCACGTGGCCGGTTCGAGTTCGCTCTCGGTGGCTCCGGCCGGGCTCGGGTAGAGGGCGACCAGCCGGTCGAGCGCCGCGTTGCGGAAGAGGAAGGCGACACCGACCGGGATCTGCAGCGCCTCCCACGCGCTCTCGTCGAGGTGGTGTCCGGGGTCGGTGAGGTAGCGGGCCGGGACCGTACGGAAGCGGCCGGCGGCGGCGCCCGGCTGCTCCATCAGCAGCGCGCACGGGGCGCAGGCGCAGACGAGGGCGCGTCTCTCGGTGTCGACGAGATGACGGTGGCCCGCCTCCACCGCCACGGCGCACAGCTCGCATCGTTCGGGCTGCGGAGGCCTCTCGGTGAGGAACCTCCGCAGGCCGGGCGTGCGCGTCGCCGGGGACGCCGTCATCGGGCCCCCGTCGGTGCGGTGCCGATCTGGAGGAGCGTCGGCCCCGCCGGGGCGGTCTGTACGTCGACCGCTCTGACCTCCGGTGCGAAGCAGGCGAGCGCCGCCTCCGCGGCCTCCCGGGCACCCGTGCCGGAGCCGCAACCGCAGCCGTCGGCCTCCCGGGCCCGCACGGTCAGGGTGCCGCTCTCGTCGTCGAAGCCCACCACCTCCAGGGTGTGGTCCCGGACCCCGTCGAGGGCGCGGGCGATGCGGGTGTCGCGGTCCTCGGGGTGCAGGTCGTGCAGGACGAGCAGGCTCGCGACCAGGTCGTCGTCCAGGAGGCGTGCGGCTGCTTCGCCGGGGGCGCCGGACAGCAGGTGGAGGATGCGGGCGAGGCCGGCGCCGTAGAAGTCCATGAGGGAGCGGACGAGTTCCTCCGCGGCCTCGGCGGCTGCCGGGTCGCCGCTCTCGGCCAGCCTGTCGAGGATTTCCTCGACCCGGCGCCCGGTCTGCTCCGCGGAGCTGACCGCGCTCATCCGCCCAGTCCGCTCAGGCCGGTGGGCACGTGCATGGACTTCACCGTCTTGCCGCCCCCGACGTACATGTGGACGCCACAGGGCAGACAGGGGTCGAAGCTGCGGACGGCGCGCATGATGTCGATGCCCTTGAAGTTCTCCGGGGTGTTCTCCTCGAAGATGGGCGTGTTCTGCACGGCGTCCTCGTACGGGCCGGGCGTGCCGTAGGTGTCCCGGACACTGGCGTTCCAGGGGGTCGGCGGGTACGGGTGATAGTTGGCGATCTTGCCGTCCCGGATCACCATGTGGTGGGAGAGGACACCGCGGACCGCCTCGGTGAAGCCGACGCCGATGCTCTCGTCCGGAACCTCGAACTTCTCCCAGGTCTGGGTGCGTCCGGCGCGGACCTCCGCCAGTCCCTTCTCCGCGCAGTGCAGGGCGACGGCGGCGGCGTACGCCTGGAAGTACGTGCGGGCGCGGTTGCGCTCCAGCGCGTTGGACCACTTCGGGATCTTCCACTCGAAGGTGGTCTCGGGCTTGGTCATGGTGCGGGGCAGGTTGATGACCACGCTCTGGCCGGTGGCCTTGACGTACCCGATGTCGACGAGACCGGACAGGGCGGTCGACCACAGGCGGGCGATGGGGCCGCCGCCGGTGTCCAGGGCGAGGTGGTCCTTGCCGTCGAACCAGCGCGGGGACATGACCCAGCTGTACTTGTCGTCGAAGTTCCGCTTCTGCGGGGTGGGGATGGTGTGCTGGTTCCACGGGTGCCGCGGGTCCACCGGGTTGCCGAGCGGGTCGTGGGTGACGAACTGCTCCTGGCCCTGCCAGTCCTCGTAGTAGGAGCTGCCCAGCAGGATGCGGATGCCGAGGTTGATCTCGGTGAGGTCGTTGGTGACGAGCTTGCCGTCCACGATGATGCCGGGCGTGACGAACATGCGCCGGCCCCAGTCCGTCATGTTGGCGTAGGTGAAGTCGCAGTACTCGGGGTCGTTGAGTGCGCCCCAGCAGCCGAGCAGGACACGCCGGCGGCCCACTTCCTCGTACCCGGGCAGCGCCTCGTAGAAGAAGTCGAACAGGTCGTCGTGCAGGGGCACGACGCGCTTCATGAACTCCACGTAGCGCATCAGCCGGCTGAGGTAGTCCGTGAAGAGCTGCACGGAGGCGATGGTTCCGACGCCGCCCGGGTAGAGCGTGGAGGGGTGCACATGGCGGCCCTCCATCAGGCAGAACATCTCGCGCGTGTAGCGGCTGACCTGGAGGGCCTCGCGGTAGAACTCGCCCTCCAGGGGGTTGAGCGAGCGCATGATGTCGGCGATCGTGCGGTAGCCGTGCTCCGCGGCGTGCGGGGCCTCGGTGCGCTCCGCGAGTTCGAGGACGCCGGGGTTGGTCTCCTTGACCATCTTCTCGCAGTAGTCGACCCCTACCAGGTTCTCCTGGAAGATGTTGTGGTCGAACATGTACTCCGCGGACTCGCCGAGGTTGATGATCCACTCGCCGAGGTGCGGGGGCTTCACGCCGTACGCCATGTTCTGCGCGTACACCGAGCAGGTGGCGTGGTTGTCACCGCAGATGCCGCAGATGCGGCTGGTGATGAAGTGGGCGTCGCGGGGGTCCTTGCCGCGCATGAAGACGCTGTAGCCGCGGAAGACCGACGAGGTGCTGTAGCACTCGGCGACTCGCTTCTGCTTGAAGTCGATCTTCGTGTGGATGCCGAGGCTGCCCACGATCCGGGTGATCGGGTCCCAGGCCATCTCCACCAGGCCGCTGCCGTCGTCGGCCGCCTTCGTCGTCGGTGCCATCTGTGTGCCGTGCCCTTCGTTGCGCGGGAGGTTCGTGTGGGGGTGTGCACGAAGCGGGGAGCGGATTACGTGCGGTTGACGCTCACCACGGGGGCCGGTATCCGGTGGTGATCTTGTCTCCGGTGCTGCGCCACTTGGGCTCCTTGTCCACCGTCTTGGCGGTGATCGACCGCAGCTTGCGGACCACGGCGCCGTACGCTCCGCTGGCGTTGCTCGACAGCTTGGCGCCGGGGGGTTCGTCCATGAACGGCATGAACTTGTCGGGGAAGCCGGGCATGGTGCAGGCGATGCAGATGCCACCGACGTTGGGGCAGCCGCCGATCCCGTTCATCCAGCCGCGCTTGGGCACGTTGCACTTGACGACCGGGCCCCAGCAGCCGAGCTTGACCAGGCACGTCGGCGAGTCGTACGACAATGCGAACTGGCCCTGCTCGTAGTAGCCCGCGCGGTCGCAGCCCTCGTGCACGGTGGCCCCGAACAGCCAGGTCGGGCGCAGCTTGTCGTCCAGCGGGATCATCGGGGCGGCGCCGGTCGCCTGGTAGAGCAGGTAGGTGAGCGTCTCGGAAAAGTTGTCGGGCTGGATCGGACAGCCGGGGACGCACACGATGGGGATGCCCGCGTGGGACTTCCAGTCCCAGCCGAGGTAGTCGGGCACGCCCATCGCGCCGGTCGGGTTGCCCGCCATGGCGTGGATCCCGCCGTAGGTGGCGCAGGTGCCGATGGCGACGACCGCCAGTGCCTTCGGGGCGAGCCGGTCGATCCACTCGCTGGTGGTGATCGGCTGGCCGGTCTCCGGGTTGTCGCCGAAGCCGCACCAATAGCCCTCGGGCTTGATCGCCTCGTTGGGGATGGAGCCCTCGACGACCAGGACGAACGGGTCGATCTCGCCCCGCTCGCCCTTGAAGAACCACTCGATGAACGTGTCCGAGCCGCCGACCGGACCGCACTCGAAGTCGATGAGCGGCCAGTGGACGGCGATCTTCGGAAGGCCCGGCAGCACACCGAGCACGATCTCCTCGATGCTGGGCTGCATGGCCGCCGTCAACGCGACCGAGTCACCGTCGCAGCTCAGGCCCGCGTTGATCCAGAGAATGTGGATCGTGGGTGTCTCGTCGGCGGGCGCGCCGCTCGCGTCCGCAGCGCCGACCGTGTCCGGCGTCGCCTCAGTCATGGGACCGCCTCCTGGGGAGGTAAGGGATGAAAGCCCAGATTTCGACCATCGCTTCTCTTCGTATCAGCCGTTCGGCTGTGACGAGACGCCATGCAGGGCCATTCCGGTGACATCCGCGGCGGAGGGGGTCGGACCGGTTTGCGCGACCCGGGCGGGACCGAGGTGCGGCGGGGTGCACGCCGGCCGCTCCTTGTGGACGAAGGAACGACGCAGCGAGTGGTACGGGGCATCCGGGTCGTCGAAGGTCCGGCGCATCCGGGCCAGCTCCTGCTCACGGAAGCCGGCCAGTGGGGTCACGCTCTCCAGCCGGTCCAGCTCCGTCTTCTTCGCGGTGATCCGTGACGCCGTCGCCGGCAGTGACGCCAGACGGACCGCCAGGCCGTCGACCTCCCCCGCGAACGCGTCCGGACCGCAGTCGACCACCCGGTCGACGAGGCCGAGGCGCAGGGCGGCCGCCGAGCTCACCGGGAGAGCCTCACGCATGAGCCGTTCCGCCGTTGCCGGACCCACCCTGCGCGGCAGGGTGTGCGTCCAGTACTCCGAGCCGTACAGGCCCATCAGGCGGTAGTGAGGGTTCAGAACGGCGCCCGAGCGACACCACACCTCATCGGCCGCCAGGGCGAGCATCACCCCGCCCGCCGCGGCGTTGCCCGCGACCGCCGCGACCACCAGTCGGTCGGTCGTCGTCAGGACCGCCTCGACCAGATCGTCGATGGCGTTGATGTTCGCCCAGGACTCGGCAGCGGGGTCGTCCGCGGCCTCGATGACGCCCAGGTGGATCCCGTTGGAGAAGAAGTCCCGTTCGCCGCCCAGCACCAGTACGGACGTGGGCCGCTCGCACGCTTCCCGGTAGGCGTCCAGCA
Source organism: Streptomyces sp. NPDC048420 (assembly GCF_040651535.1). NCBI lineage: Bacteria > Bacillati > Actinomycetota > Actinomycetes > Kitasatosporales > Streptomycetaceae > Streptomyces > Streptomyces sp. NPDC048420. The sequence continues at coordinate 3,082 of NZ_JBEZKG010000001.1, read as the reverse complement.
GACGCCGGCACTGCTCCGTACTCATCGCGCCGCCGGGGAAGGAGAACGAGAGGAACCCGACGTTCCCGTCCTCCCGGTAGCGGATGTCCGCCCAGGTGCGGTGCCGCACCTCGGGCAGCAGGGGCAGGGCATGATCGGGCAGGGGCGGCAGCCGGTCGCCCAGGGCCCGCACGGCAGGCAGTTTGTACGTGGGCGGCTGCCCGGGCACGCGCCGGGGCCGAAGCTCGGGGATCCACACGGCGCCGTCCTTGGTGGCCCGGCACACCGCCCCCGCCCTGGTGGCCAGCAACTCGCCCGGGCGGCCACGCAACACGCTCTCGGGATGACCGCCATGCAGATACCACTCACGGCCGAGAAGGACGTCCAGCACACCGGGCTGCGAGTCCGCCGCTCTCAGCTTGCGCAGGACGTCCTGCGTGGAGTCCTCGGCCCAGTCGATGCGCCGGACGCTCTGGTCGAGGTAGGGGCGGGGGCGCAGACGGGCGTCGGCCGTGGGAGCCACGTCCTGCTTGCGTGGGATGTGGGTTCCCTCGGCGAAGCGCTCCACCGCCAGCAGGACGGCCTCCAGCGCGGCGTCGGCGATCTCGCCCCGGTACAGCTCGCTCTTGGGAACCGGAGGGACCCGGCACGGCACACAGGCCCACACGTCACCGGCGTCCATCTCCCCGTCGGCCTGCAGGACGGTGACCCCCCACTGGTCGACGCCCTCGTGAATCGCCCAGTCCAGGGAGGAAGGTCCACGGTCGCCCACGGGCCCCGGATGGACGATGAGGCAGGTGTGCGCTGTCCATACCTCCTCGGGAATCGCCGTCTTCAGCATCGGCGCCACGATGAGCTGCGGTGCGTGCCGCCGCACGGTTTCGGGCAACGGGCCGCCGGGCAGGGCGAGTTCCACCGCCACGGTGTGGCCACCGTCGCGCAGTTCGGCGAAGACACGCTGGGTGAGGCTGTTGAACGCACTGGCCAGGAGCAGGATGTGCACCGCTGCCTCCGAGACGGACGAACGGCGGGCAGGGATGCCCGCCGGACGCGATCCTCGGGCAAGGCGGCCTGCCGTTCCCGACGACAGGCGGTGGGATCATCCGAAAGCGGGCGCCGATCCGCCGTACGGCCTCACCAGGTGAACGATCACATGCGTCGCAGGCCGCTGGTGATGCGCTCCCACCTGGAGCGGGTGGCGCCGAAGTGGGTCTCGTGCGACCAGATGTGGGTGCAAGACCGGCACTGCAGGTGGAGCAGGCTGCCGACGTGGGACAGCAGGTAGCGCCAGTGCTCGGAACAGGTGCGCCCCTGCTCGCAGGTGGCGCACCCCCTCCGGTCGTCGCAGTTCGGGCAGGCCACCCAGGCGCGGCGCCCGATGTCCGCCTGCGGGTCAAGCGGCAGCATCGCCGCCGCCTCTCCGAGGCAGCACGCCGGCCGAGACCAGCTCGTCGTACACGCGCTGTTGCTCCGCGCTGAGGCCGGAATACAGCAGCTCATACGCCGCTTCCTCGCCGCGCAGCGCGGCGACGGGGTCCCAGTCGGGGCCGAGAGCGTCCAGGACATGAGCGCGCCGGAGCAGTTCATGTGAGCTCAGGTCGACGTCCAGGTCGATCGTCGGGATCGGGTCGCCTGGAGCGGCGCGGCCATGGGAGGACATGGGACCGAACGTAGGCAAGCGCTTCTCGCCCAGGCAAGAGCAGGTGGGAGAAGTCACAGCAGGCCCGCGCCCCCAGGGGCGTCCGGTGCGACCCGTACATGCCAGGTGATGCTGGGTCCGTTCCCCCCACAGCACGGATACACCCCGGGAAGAGGACCGCTGCGGGGTCGGCCCGATCCCGCCGGAACACGTCAGCGCTTTACTGAGGCCCTCTGCAGGGGTTCGAGGATCAAGATCCGGTTTCTGATCGGCGCTCACACCCAATGTGGCGGCAGCAGCCGGGCCACTGGCCGCTGATGTGACTCCACTTCGGTGCTGCCACGACGGCAGCCCCCCGAAGTGCCGCCTGGTCTCGGGATGCGGCTGCGGCAGCACCACCGAAGTCCAAGGTCGATTCGCCAGCCTGCTCATCCGGATCCGGCTCTGTAGCGCTGCGGGTCTTTAAGGTCTTTAAGGCGTGAGCACCGCCAGTACATCGTCGAGCGAAACGCCGGCGCGGTCGCTCATGTCGGAGCCATCGAACCTCTGCCAGATGTAGGACGCCGTCCCGTCCTCCCGCAGCGGATGCAGGTCGGCCAGTTCCGGGTCGTCCCGGAAGCTGTTGAACGCCTCTTCGGAGTCCCATTCGACGAGAAACAGGACCTGCCGTGGCGCGAGGTCACCGACCACGCTGTCCCGGAAACGGCCGAACGCCACCATTCGCCCACCATATTGCGGGGCCACTTCGGGCAGACGGCTGAAATACGCGAGGTGCTTCTCCACGTCGACCACGTCGAACATGTTCAGGGCGTAGAACACCTTCTTCTGCGGATCTGCACTCATTGCGACTACCCTCTTCGGTCTCAGAAACCGGTGTTTGCTGCACGAGGCAGGCGCGGGGCACCGGCAACAGGACGCCGGATTGGGGTTCGGGACCTGGGGCGCCGATCAGTGCACCCCACCCCGTCGTTCATCGAGGACTGCCATCGCCAGGGGCATCTGCTTCCCGTACGGCAGCCGGCTCAGCGGGACCGGCCACGGCCCAGTGCCCTGGCTCGGTCCCGCAGTACACCCCGATCGGGGTGACCGCTGCGATTGTGATGCCTATGCCACCGCGTTGAGCAGGTCGGCCAGGACGTCGGGTCGTTCCAGGGCGATGAAGTGGCCGGCCTCTGGTACCTGGGTGAAGTCGGCGGCCGGCAGCAGCTGCTTGTTGGCCTCGCGGTCCGAGGGGCGGGACCAGTCCTTCTCGCCGTAGACGAGGTGGACGGGTGCCTTGACCTCCCGGTAGCGCGAGCGGGCCGCGATGAGGCTGGGCAGGGCCTGGTACACGCTGCGGGCGACGGTCGCATAGCCGGGACGCTTGCCTACCTTCAGCAGCTCGTCCACGTAGTCCTCGCGCAGCGCGCTCTTGTCGCCCAGGCCGCCCTGGAGGATCTTGGTGAGGGCGGGCTTGGGCTCCAC